>NZ_JAMYSC010000040.1:0-63430 GCF_040321755.1 Mesorhizobium sp. M0276
CGCGCTCTGTACCCACCCGGCCCTGGGCGGCCGGCTTCTGGCCCTAAATGTCGGCCCCGGGGCGGGGGGGGTGGTTTTTTGGGGGGGGCGCGGTGCCGGCCCCCGCGCTCCAACTGACCCGGAAGGAGGATCGCCCCGCGACCTCCTCGATCGGCCGATCGGAGGGCATCACCGCCGATCCGCTGCGCGGCGAGTTGATCCGCTGCCAGGCGCTTGGGGAGGCAGGCACGCGCGATTCGCGATGCCTCAGCATCTGGGCCGAGAACCGTCGCCGTTTCCTCACGCCCGCGCCGCCGGCGATCGATCGGCCGAAGGCCCGATAGCATCATGGGCGGCACTGGCGTCATCGATCATTTTCTCGAGGTTTTCACCCGCTACATCGATTCCGGCTTCGGCGTGCTCGGTGGCGAGGTCGCCTTCATTGCCACAACGCTGATCGTGATCGACGTGACCCTGGCAGCCCTGTTCTGGTCCTGGGGCGCCGACGACGACATCATCGCGCGCCTGGTCAAGAAGACGCTCTTCATCGGCGTGTTCGCCTACATCATCGGCAATTGGAACAATCTTGCCCGGATCGTCTTCGAGAGCTTCGCCGGCCTCGGCCTGAAGGCCTCGGGCACCGGCTTTTCGGCCGCCGATCTTCTGCATCCCGGCAAGGTCGCCCAGACAGGGTTGGACGCCGGCCGCCCGCTGCTCGACTCCATTTCCGGCTTGATGGGCTACTGGTCGTTCTTCGAGAATTTCATCCAGATCGCCTGCATGTTTCTGGCCTGGGCACTGGTGCTGTTCGCCTTCTTCATTCTCGCCGTCCAGCTCTTCGTCACCCTCATCGAGTTCAAGCTGACCACGCTGGCGGGCTTCGTGCTCATCCCCTTCGGCCTCTTCGGCAAGTCCGCCTTCATGGCCGAGCGGGTGCTCGGCAACGTCATCTCCTCCGGCATCAAGGTGCTGGTGCTCGCCGTCATTATCGGCATCGGCTCGACGCTCTTCTCCGAATTCACAGCCGGTTTCGGCGGCGCAACACCCACAATCGACGACGCCATGGCGATCGTGCTTGCCGCGCTCGCGCTGCTCGGCCTTGGAATCTTCGGCCCCGGCATCGCCAACGGCCTCGTCTCCGGCGGACCGCAGCTCGGCGCGGGTGCTGCTGTCGGCACGGGTCTCGCTGCCGGCGGCGTGGTGATGGCGAGCGGCGCCGCCCTTAGCGCGGCCGCAGGTGGTGTCGGGGCTGTGGCGGGTAGCGCGGCAACAGCCGCGCGTGGTGGTGCGGCTCTCGCCGGCGGTGCCCAGACCTCCTACAGCCTTGCCTCTGCCGGCCAGGTAGGCGCGGCCGGCATTGCCTCGGGCCTCAGCGGTGTCGCCCGCGCCGGCGCCAGTGCAGCCACATCGCCGTTCCGGCGCGCCGCGTCTCGGACCGCTGACAGCATGGCGCAGAGTTTTTCCAGCGGCGCGAAAGCCGCCTTCGATGCCACTGGCGGGGCATCGACCAAAGGCACGATCGGCGGCGGCGCTGATGCCGCGAACGATCCTTCCTATTCCGCAGGCTCCTCGATGCCTCCCGCCTGGGCCAAGCGCATGAAGCGCTCCCAGACGGTCAGCCACGGGGTCTCGGCCGTCAGCCACGCCGTCCGATCGGGCGACGCCCATGGCGGCGGCTCATCCATCAATCTCTCCGCAGGGGACCGCTAATGTTCAGACGACCGTCCACCCACTACGGCATGACACCCCAACCTGAGACCCCTTACCAAAAGGCCGCCCAGGTCTGGGATGAACGGATCGGTTCGGCGCGCGTCCAGGCGAAGAACTGGCGCTTGATGGCCTTTGGCTCGCTGCTCCTCGCCGGCGGCTTCGCGGCGGCGCTGGTCTGGCAATCGGGGCGCGGGACGATCGTTCCATGGGTGGTGCAGGTTGACCGGCTCGGCCAGGCACAGGCGGTCGAGCCGGCCGTTGCCGACTACCGCCCGACCGATCCGCAGATCGCCTGGCACCTGGCCCGCTTCATCGAACAAGTCCGCTCGATTCCCGCCGATGCGATTATCGTTCGCCAGAACTGGCTCCGGGCATACGACTTCACAACCGACCCCGGCGCGCTGGCGCTCAACGACTACGCTCGCGTCAACGATCCGTTCTCCAAGGTCGGCAAGCAGCAGATCGCCGTCGAGGTGTCGAGCGTCATACGCGCCTCCCCGGATAGCTTCCGCGTCGCCTGGGTGGAGCGCCGCTATCAGGATGGCTCGCTCGCATCCACCGAGCGCTGGACCGCCATCCTCACCGTCGTGATCCAGCCGCCGCGCGACGCTGAGCGGCTGCGCAAGAATCCTCTCGGCGTCTTCGTAAACGCCCTCAACTGGTCGAAGGAGTTGGGCCAATGATCTTTGATACCCGCACGAATGTTGGGATAGATTCACTGAAAGCCGGATTTCCTCGTTTCCGCAAATCCGTGCTTCCGCTTATGCTGCTCTCTGCAACGGCGCTTGGCGGTTGCGCCACCAAAAAGCCGCCGCAGATCTCCTACGACGATCCGCAGCCAGCTGTGTTCGCGCCCGCGCCGCCGGGGCCGGTCCAGGTCGTCGAACTGCCCCACCCCCTGCCCTTGCCGGGCCAGTTGAAGCCAATCAAGGAAACCCGGCGCGTTCCCGAGCCGACCGAGCCAACGGCCCGTGTGAACCAGGCCAACGCGGCCGCGCGCATGCAGCCAGTTCGCGATGGCTTCATCAATTCAATGCAGGTCTACCCGTTCACAGAGGGCGCCCTCTATCAGGTCTATGCCGCAGTTGGACAAATCACCGACGTCGCCCTCCAACCCGGCGAGCAACTTGTTGGCTCCGGCCCCGTTGCCGCGGGCGACACGGTGCGCTGGGTCATCGGCGACACCGAAAGCGGCTCGGGCGCAACGCGCCAGATCCACATCCTCGTTAAGCCGACGCGTGCGGACCTGACTACGAACCTTGTCATCAACACCGACCGCCGCACCTATCACATGGAGCTGCGTTCGACCGAGAAGACCTACATGGCCTCGGTCTCCTGGCAGTACCCACAGGATCAACTCATCGCCCTTCGACGCCAGAACGCCCAGGCTCAGACCGCCCAGCCCGTCGCCACCGGCGTCGACCTCGCCTCGATCAACTTCCGCTATTCCATCGAGGGCGACCGCCCACCGTGGCGGCCACTGCGCGCCTTTGATGATGGCCGCCAGGTCTTTATCGAATTCCCGCGTGGCATCGGCCAGGGCGAAATGCCGCCACTGTTCATCGTCGGCCCTGCGGGCGACACCTCCGAGCTTGTGAACTATCGCGTCCGCGCCAATCACATGATCGTCGACCGGATGTTCGCGGCTGCCGAGCTGCGTTTCGGCAGCAGCCGTAAGCAACAGCGGGTGCGCATCGTTCGGACCGACGGGAGGCCCGCGTGGTGAGCGAGGACCGGCAAGAGGAAGAACGGCCAACGGCCGGGGGCGATGCGCCTAGGCCCGCGCTCATGCGCCTGCGCGGCGAGACGCCGCGCGTCACCCGCCTGTCCCGGCGCGTGCTGGCCGGGCTGGGCCTAGTCGCCAGCCTCGGCATTGGCGGCGCGCTGATTTACGCGCTACAGACACGTCATGGTGGCCCCGGCAACGAGGAACTGTATTCGACCGACAACCTTACCACGGCGGACGGTCTTGCCGGACTGCCACGCGACTATTCCGGCGTGCCTCAGCCTACTGTCCCTCAACTAGGGCCTCCGCTTCCTGGTGACCTGGGGCGTCCGATACTCAGCACCCAGAACCGTGGTCAGCCCGTCGCAGGCGTCAGCGCCGAAGAACAACGCCGGCTTCAGGAGATGGACGTCGCGCGTACCAGCCGGCTATTCGTCGGCACCGAAACGCGGTCCGCACCGACCACTCCGCCACCAGCGTCGGCCGAAACGTCGGCAATGGAGCCGCCTACGCTGGCGGGCCTTGGCCTCTCTCCACAGCCTGCCAGCCCCACGGCGCAGGAACGACAGGCCGCCTTTCTCAACGCCGCCGCAGACCGCCGCACGGTCAGCCCCGATCGCGTTGCAGCGGCGGCCTCGCCCAATATCCTGCAGGCGGGTTCGATAATCTCGGCCGCCCTCATCACCGGCATCCGCTCCGACTTGCCCGGCCAGATTACTGCGCAGGTGACAGAGAATGTCTATGACAGCCCCACCGGGCAGATCCTCATCATCCCGCAGGGCGCGCGATTGATCGGCCAGTACGACAACGGCGTCGGCTTTGGTCAGCGCCGCGTGCTGCTGGTCTGGAACCGCATCATCTTGCCAAACGGAAGGTCCATCGTGCTGGAACGGCAGCTTGGCGCCGACTCTGAAGGCTATGCCGGCCTCGAGGACGGTGTCGATTATCACTGGCGCGAACTGTTCAAGGCCGCCGCGCTCTCGACGCTGCTGAGCATCGGCGCGGCGAGCGGATCGTCGAGTGGTGAAAGTGATATCGTCCGCGCGCTGCGCCAGGGCGCGTCCAACAGCACTAGCCAAATCGGGCAGCAGATCGTGGGCCGCCAGCTCGATATCGCCCCGACGCTGACCATTCGGCCGGGTTTCCCCGTCCGTGTGATCGTCACCCGCGATCTCGTCCTCGAACCCTACGGAGGCTGATCGATGGCCAAGCTGAAACTTGGAGCTATCGCCGACGACAAGCCAGTCAAGATGTCGATCGAACTTCCGGCCGCCGTTCATCGGGATCTCATCGCCTACGCCGAGGTTCTCGGCCGGGAGACCGGCCAGCCTGTCGGCGAACCGGCCAAGCTAGTCGCGCCTATGGTTGAGCGTTTCATGGCGACTGATCGGGCGTTCGCGAAGGCGCGGCGGACGCGGTAGGCCTAGATGATGGCAAGGGATAGCGCTCCTCCAACAGCGTGAGGAAGTGCGCGAGCGCCGGGTTGTCGTTGTTGCTCTGCCAATAGGCGGTGTAGCTGATCCGGCTCGGGCCGTTGCCGTCCTGCACATCGCGATAGACGACGCCAGCGTAGTAGGTGCCGATATCAGCCTCGAATACCAGGCTGACCCCAAAGCCCGCGCCCACCAGGCTCATTATGCTTTCACGGCTGACGTCCTGGCTGACTATCTTGGGCTGGACACCGGGCGAAGCCAGTTTCGCTAACAAAATGTCCCTGAGTTCCGGTCCGGGGTCGCGCTGGCTCAGCAGCAAGGTCTCGCCTCTGAGATCGGTCCAATACACGATCTCGTTCGTTGCCAGTGGATGGCTCTCTGGGAGAGCAACCATGACGCGTTCGCCCCACAAGGGCATTGCTCCCCCTTCGCGAGTGGCCGGCTCGCCGGTGACGATGGCAACATCAAGGGTGCCCTGCTCCAGGCCCACGAGCAGACTCGCTCGCGCTCCCTCGACCGTGCGGATTTCCACCCCAGGGAATCGTCGCGCATGTTCCAAAAAACTCGCCCGTAAATTCCCAGCCGACAGCGATGTGTAGTAGCCGATGGCCAGCCGACCGGCTTCTCCCCGGCCCGCGGCCTTGGCCGACGCCATCATGCGGTCCAAACACTCGACCAGATGCCGGGAGGCGCGCAGGATTTCGGTGCCGGCCGTCGTCAACCGCACGCCGCTGCTCGACCGGTCGAACACCGCGACGCCCAGACGATCCTCCATCTGGCGAATGCGACGGCTGAGCGACGACTGCTTGACACCAAGTGCCTCCGCCGCGCGACGGAAGCTGCCATAATGCGCGGCGGCGACAGCGTACTGAAGATGGCGGAGCTCGATCGTCATTGTCGGCTTGCCGAATCCGTGATCAAGCTGCCACCCTCTGGGTGAAGCGAGCCGCGAGCACTGGCCCTTGGAGCTGCCCCGTCTCGCGGACGTTCATCAGCGCGGCTTCAGAGATCGGCAGGTGGCCGGCCAACGCCTTTGTGTCGCCAATCTGCATGGGCGGAGCAAAGCGTTCCAGCGGCCATCCAGCGCGCCTCAAGATGCGCTCAAATCGAACATCCGTTACCGTGACCACAGTCTCTTGGCCGTTCGCTAGACCCCATTCAAGAATCCCTGCAAGCAGGCTGAATGTAACGTTGCGAAGGCCGGTTGCGCTCACGCTGTCAGCTGAGCTGGTATCCACACAGAAGCGCGAGCTTTCGAATATCTTGTCGCTTCGCGGAAAGGGATTAGATCCAAGTAGCACTGGGAAGGTGTTCGCCAGCATCATTGGCCCTGTTGTTGGCAGCAGCCTCGCACAACCGACCACCGAGCCGCTCTCGTCGACAGCAATGATATATGTCGGCTTAAGCGCGTCGTAAGCGTCGATCTCCATATCGCCCGAAACAGAAACATCCCAGTTCAGACGATCTCGAAAAACGCGATGGCGCAAGCGGTGCATCCCCGCGATCAGATCCGGAAATTCAGGGTAGTCAGAGTGAGTAATTGAAATTATGCTCATAGCAATAGGCTCCTTTGTTTGCAGAAAACAAAGAGCACGGCGTGACGATCTGCGTAGCTGTAGAGTTTTACAGGGTAGCTAGGCGACGAAACTCTAGCGTAAAATTTGCGTACGATAGACGTTGCTACAGTAGAAGCGGCTGGTGAATCTATAGGACTTCGGTCAGAAGGCAGGTCGTGACATGAGAGCGCCCGTGGCGACCGTACGGGAAGCAGCGTCGAACCGCTTCCTCAAGACAAGATCAGGCCGCGGTGCACAGCCTCGGCTACGGCTTGGGTCACTGTGGAAGCCCCCAGCTTCGACCGGGCATTTTCGAGGTGGAAAACTACTGTTCGCGTGGTGATGCCGAGAACCTTCGCGGTTTCGGGCGTCTTCTTGCCGCGTGCCGCCCAGGAAAGGCACTCCCGCTCCCGTTGGGTGAGCGGCGCGTCCGCAAGACGGGTCAGGCCCAGTTGGAGTTTCGCGTAAACGTGCGCATGATAGTAGAGCCCGGCAAGTTGCAGGGTATCCATTACCTCGGTCGGACGACGCTCAAGACTTGCGTCTCGATTGCCCGCGAGCGTGAACGCTGCGAAACGCCCAAAACCGCCGCGTATAGGAACAGTCGCGCCACTGTGAATCCCGAATTTGGCGGCCTCAGCGAAAAAGCGCTGCTGGGATGCTGACGGCAGTCGCAACGTCCGCCGATCCCATTGAAACAACCGCTGCGATGATCGAGCCAACCTGACTACAGGGTCGATATCCTCGTATTGTTGCTCGATGTACTGCCGCGCCCATGAAGCTGGATATGAAGAAAGAACCTTGAGCGCCGGTTCCGAAAACCCAAGATAGGCAAACCATTTGTAACCGAGCCGTGCAGCAAATCGATCAGCGGCAGTTTTGAAGCCAAACTCGTCATGAGCCGTTTCAAGCGCGTCGACAAATTCTCGGAATGCGAGATCCAGAACAGTCATCGATATCAGAGCCGCCGACATATTGCGGACCTCGCCTTGGGGTAGTTGCTCGCGAACGTCCGCATGCGCGACATCACCGGCATCTTTAGCTGCCACAGACCAAATCTCTCGGCACGTCTGGCAGTCCAGCAGTTCGTAACGGCCGGTCCCGTAGTGCATCTTGGCTGGGCAGATGCGCCCGGCATGCCGACGCCTTCTCAGATCAAGTACGCGAAAGGAACGTTGGAACCGCCACGGTGCGTCCTTTTGCGTCGAATTGGGGTGCCGGTGGGCCACCTGGGAGGTTGATGCCCACCGGCGTCCCGGCCGCGCCGCCGTACGGCCGGGATAGCGGATCAGCATTGGAATGACGCAAAACCGAGGCCCGCACGCCCCCGGCTGAGCAACTGAGAGGGAGCCGGAAGTTGACGGTCGCTTTTGTTGCCCCTGTCAAAACTCAGCTGTTCCACCGTTTCCTTTGTCTCGATCGAAGACCGGTATTCGCTGCTGATGAGCAACGAAGACAACAAAGACCGGTCAAGAAACGGGTTCAGGAGCGCCTTGCAACGTCAACAGAGCCTTTTTCCGTCGCCCGAGGACAACCGCCATGCCGGCGATGACCACGACGCATGTCACACCGAGTAGCATAACGGAGACGGCTGCGGATTCGGGGCTTGTGTTGAACCGAATGCCTTCCCAAAGCTTTCTCGGCAGTGTCTTCACGGACAGGTTGCTGAGGAAGATGGAAGCCACCGATTCATCGAATGAGAGAAGCATCGCAAGCAGAGCGCCGATGGCCAAGCCTGGAAACAGAAGCGGCAAGACAACCGTTCGAAAAATGCGCCACGGATTGGCCCCAAGGCTCGCAGCGGCGAGCGACAACCAAGGATCGATGGAACTGTATGTCGCGGATGCGACGAGATAGACCACCGGGAAGATCAGAACCGTATGAGCTATGATGATGCCTGCCTCGGTATCAACCAGCCCTACGCGCGCGAAGGTCAGATAGGCCCCCAGCGCGAAGACAACACTTGGTACGGTCGCGGGCGATAGCAGCAGGGCTTCGGCAGCACCCTGAAACCGGAAATGACGACCGAAGCCAAGCACCGTAAGAGTGGCCAGGGCGAGGGTCGCACCGCAGGTGGCAGCTCCGATGCGAAAGCTGGTGAATGCCGCCGCAATCCATTCCGGGCTGCCGAGGATCTTCTCAAACCACCGCATCGAATAGCCGGGAGGCGGAAAGATGAGTACGTCCGCCGCACTGAACGACACCGGAATGAGCACAACCAGCGGAAGGAGAATGAAGACAGATATGACACAGAGATAGGCTGGTTCGACAAGCCGCGCGGCGAAGCGCCAAGTCGCAGGCATGTGGAACCGCGAGGCGGGCTGGGCCACCGGCTGGCGAAGAAGTGCTTTGTCCACATTCCGCACCTGCTGTTGCGGCAATGTCGGCGGCAACGAGGCGGGACGCTGCCAACGCGAGAAGTATCGCGCCACCGAAGAGAGCGCCATGACGACAATCGTCGCCGTCGCTGCAAGCGCAATGCCGAGTGCGGCGGCGAAAGCCCAGTCGGCCCCGGTCTCTATTTCCGACTGGATCACTTGTGCAAGCATTTGCTGGCGTTGGTTGCCGAGGAAGGCAGGCGCAATGAAGCTCGCCATGTTGAAAAGGAAGATGATGATGACGCCGGATTGGATACCGCGGATTGCAAGCGGAACAAGTATGCCTGTCCAGGCGCGTAGCGGGCTGGCCCCGAGTGTATGAGCGGCCAGAAGAATGCGCCCGTCGATGCGCCGAAGGACACTGACGAGAGCGAAGACCATCATCGGAATGGAGGAGTGCACCAGGGCTAGAACGACCGCCGGTTCGCTGAAGAGAAGGGGGAGCGGCTGCGAAATCAGCCCGAGGCTGAGAAGCGTCGCATTGACAAGGCCACGCTGTCCGAGGATCGCCAACCAGGCGAAAGTCCGGACCAGCACGCTGGTCAAGAAGGGAACCAGCACCAATAGACCGAGAAGCAGGCCTTTCACCCCGGACGCCCGGCTCAAAAGCCACGCCAAAGGAAACGAAACGACGAGCGTTATCGCGGTCGATTCCAGACTGATGCGGACCGTCGTCGCGATGATCTGTGGGTACGGACTCCCGAGAATCCGCTGAAAGCGCTCGACGGCATCACCGCCGAACGCCTCTGGCACAATGGCAAGCAACGGCAGAGCGAAAGCGAGGAGCAGCAGCAGGAACGCTGGAGCCAGCAGGAAAAACCGCCCCCAATCTATGATACCACTCCGCCTCATCTTCGTTTGCTCCCGTTTACGCGCCGTCACTGCATGATGTAAGTGGCCCACCGGGCCTTCACGGACTCGTAGTTGTCGTGCCACCATTCTGAGTTGAGGACCGCGCCGAGCTTTGCGTTATCCGGATTGCTCGGCAGGTCCTTGGCAACGGCAGGGTCGAGAAGCTTCAGTGCATCGACATTGGTCGGACCGTATGGAATTTGCCGGGTAAGTTCTGCCTGCTGATCGGGCTGGACGGCGAAGTTGATGAACTTCATCGCCTCAGCAGCATGCGGAGCGCCCTTCATCACCGCCCAGAATTCCGTATCCGACAGCGAAGCATCCCAACTATAAGCCCAGTTGGCGCCTGCTTTGATCGCGTCGTTAACACGGCCATTCGCTATGTAGGCCAGGTCGATCTCGCCCTGCTGGATGAGAGCCTGCTGATCTGAGGCGCCCTTGTAGCCAATGATCTGGTCCTTGACCCGATCAATAACCTTGAAGGCGCGATCCACGTCCAGCGGATAGAGATCGGCCGGCTTTACGCCGTCACCCATCAGAGCGAATTCGAGGGAGTAGGTCGGGTCCGACGGCATCACGCGACGAGCTTTTACCCTAGGGTCGAAGAACTGAGCAGCAGTCACTCCGTTCGGGAACTTCTCCTTGCTCCACGCCAGATTCGTGCCGAACTTGATATAGCCGACACCATACTGTTTGCGGAACTCGGCCGGGATGCCATCAGCCTTGACGACCGAATAGTCGATCGGCTGAAGAAGATCATCCTTCACTTCGTTCACAAAGGCCGGGCTCTCAGCGGAGACGACGTCCCAACTGATGTTGCCGGTCTGCTCCATCGCCTTGACCTTGGGATAGCCGGTGCCGGTGGTGCCGGTCACCTTGGCGCCGGTGGCTTTGGCGTAGGGTTCGAAAAAGGCCTTTGTCTGGGCGTCCTGGAACGCACCACCGTAGGAGGCGACCACGACCTCCGCCGGATCGGCGGCAGGTGCCGATTTCGCGAAGAAGGTTACGCTGGCCGCCGCGAGTAAGGCAGCGGATACACCCATATACAGTCTGGTTTTTGTCATGTTTTTTACTCCCCTTAATATCCGCTTCAGGATGATCCTTCAGCCGGAAGAACAGCGACGGATGCCGGCGCCCATCGCGCGATGACGGGCTTGCCGGGAGTTAGGTGTCCGGCCGCATCATCTCCACGCATGATGCTGGCGAGCAGAGACTGCCCGTCGGAAAGTTCGAGCGCCACGCGCCAGCCAGCGCCGAGGTAGGTGACATCGCGGATCGTCGCGGGAATACCAAAGGCACCGTCCGATACGACTTCGGGTCCGGGGCGGACGGAGACGTTCTCCGGCCTCACCACAATATCGAAAGGCGCCGTCGCGGGAGACGGCAATGGCTGGCGCACGCCGGCGATCTCGTATCCACGGCCGCCATCCGTCGCGGTGACGCGCAGAATCGAGCACTCGCCGAGGAAACGAGCGACGAAGTGATTGGACGGCGCGGCGTAGATGGTTTCCGGATCGGCGACCTGGAGAAGCCGCCCCCCGGCCATGATCCCGATCCGGTTCGCCATGGCCATGGCTTCCGACTGGTCGTGCGTTACGTAGATGACGGTGATGCCGAGCTCGCCCTGAATGCGTTTCAATTCTTGCTGCATCTGGTCGCGGAGCCTTCGGTCGAGAGCGCCAAGCGGTTCGTCCATAAGCAGGAGGTCGGGGCCGAAGACGAGAGCGCGGGCAAGCGCCACGCGTTGCTGCTGTCCACCAGACAACTGCGAAGGATATGAGGACCAGCGATCGGCAAGATTGACGAGACCAAGCGCGGCATTCACTCGCGCCTCGCGCTCGGCACGCGCGACGCCGCGCATCCTCAGCGGATAGGCAACGTTCTCGGCAGCCGACATGTGCGGGAAAAGCGCATAGTTCTGGAAGACCACCCCGATCCGACGCCGATGCGGAGGCACGTCCGAGACAGACCTGCCCGACATCAGCACGCGGCCTTCGGTCGGCGTGTCGAACCCCGCCAGAAGCATAAGCAGCGTCGTCTTGCCAGAACCGCTCGAGCCGAGCAGCGCGAAGAATTCCCCAGACGAGATGTCGAGGGTAACGTCGCTGACCGCGCAGACGCTTCCGTAGCGCCGGGTGACACCCTGAAAAGAAACGGCGGGGAGCGGCTGTTCTCTCATTAGATGTCCCTGCCGAGGTCGAACGGAGTGAGCACCTCGTACCCGGTTTCAGTCACGAGAACGGTATCGCCGAAGCGAGCGCCACCAATGCCGTCGACATAGGGAGCTGGCTCGACGGTAAGCACCATGCCCGGCTCAAGCACGGTCGGAGAATTGGCCTTGAGCTCGATCCCGTCCCAATCGGAGTAACCGATCCCGCGACCGGTGCGGTGCAGGAAGGGACTCTTCCAACCCTGGCGTTCGATCACCGCCACGGCCGCAGCATGGACCTCTCCCGCCAACGCGCCTGGACCTACTTTTGCCAATGCCGCTTCCTGGGCCTCGCGCGCGACATCCACGACTTTGCGCAGGTCCGCCGGCAATGGTTTCAACCCAATGTGAAATGGCCGGTCGTAACCAATTGCGTGCCCGAAGAAGGACGGGCCGCAAAAACAAACCTGCAAGATTTCGCCCTCTCGCATTTTGCGACCGCCGCCAGCAGAATGGCAGCGCGCCGTGCGCTCGCGGCCGGCCCCCATCATTTGCATGCCCTGCACAAACGGCGACTGCTCCTCATTGCCGTTCCACCATTGTGCAGCCCGCTCCGTCCCGGCCGTCAGAGAAGCAAGCGCCACTTTCCATTCGGGAACGCCGGGGGCGACAAGCTCACGGCAGGCCGCGAACTGGTGTGCAACGATGTCGGTGCAGCGTCGAATGACGTCGATCGCCACTGCATCCTTGCGAGCAAGCAACTCGCGCAACATCACGGTGGCGTCCTTGACGCGCTCGGCGCCAAGTGCTTGCTCGACCAACTCAATGTTTAGAGCCCAGGTGGAATTGAAGTCGACGCCAATAGTGCGGGCCGTCGGAGCAATGTCTGCTACATACTTCGCGAGCGCGGCATGGTGCGTCATGGGCGCCGGCACCGGCTCTTCCCATTCGACCCATTCCATAGCCACCGGGGTGTTGCATCTCGCCCTTATCTCCTTTGCCTCGCTGCGAGGAGAGACAAAGGCCGGCGCGCCGTCCTGTAACAGGACCAGCCAAATCGGCCTGCCGACGGGGAGCCCATTCAATCCGGTGAAGAAGCGAAGGTAGTCGAAGCCTGAAATGGCGAGAACGTCGATCCCGCTACGCTTCATCGAAGCTTGGGCTCGTTCAATGCGATTGCGATAATCCGCATCGGTGGGAAAAGCGAGCCCGGAATTCTTAAGGTTCTCGATCATGGCGTTCTCTGATTTCTCGTGTGTGAAGCTAGCAGCCTGACTGTGCAGAAGCTCGGCAATCCAATCGTTTGTATCAATCATGCAATCGGTTGGATTGTCAATTGAGAATATTCAGGTGACATACCCGCGGAGTGCTGTTTCATGGCGCCTCAGGATGGCATTTTGTCGGGTTGGTTCGCGTGGCCCAAGGAACAGCGCCCCGCGGGGTTCATTTGCCCCCACAGGTCACACACTGAACTTCATCTTTGTGTGCCCGTAGCCAACACCGCTGGCCCGCCTTTTAAGTCACCCGATCCGCGCTACACTGTCCCTAAGGACCAGATGATGGGGCAGCACGATTTTCGCAGGCGCAATAATGTCCTGGTATATCTGGCCAAAGAGCGCCTCGGCTCCGGAGCGACCGATCTCGATGCGTGGAACCGACACCGTCGAAAGCGGAGGATGCATCAGCGCGGCCACCCCCAGGTCGTCGAAACCAACGAACGAGAGGTCGTCTGGAATACTGAGCCCGGCTTGCCGCGCCACCGCCATGGCGCCTATCGCTAAGTCGTCAGAAGCACAGAAGATAGCGGTGGGGCGCTGGCCCGATCCGAGCAGGGACTTCATGACTTCGACACCTGCGTCGGCGTCGAAGTAATCGGTTGGACGTACCGTGATCAGGTCGGCCAGGCCATTTTCCCGCATGAAGTCGACATAGGCCGCGGAACGGGCACGGAATGTCTCGGAGCTCATTATTCCCCCGATATGGACGATGCTCCGATGCCCCATGCCATACAGGTGGTCCATTACCTCCTTGGATGCTGCGTAGTTGTCCATGGTAACCCAGCAAATGCCCGGCTGCGGGACCGGTCGCGCCAAGGCGACAACTTTGCGCTGGAAGTCCGGCATGTTGAGGATAGTCTCGGGGATGCTTCCGGTGATGGTGATGATGCCGTCTACGACGCCGGTCAGTAGTCGCTTGCCGAGTTCCGCTTCGCGCTTGGCCTCACGCTGCGTAGCGCCCAAAAGAACATTGATTTCCTGTTCATCCAGTGCCTCGATTATGCCTTGAACCATCTCTGGGTAGGACTTCGACGAGAGCTCCGGAATGATGACCAGCACCTGATTGGCGCGACCATCACGCAGAGTACGAGCTGCCTTGTTAACGACGTAGCCGGTATCGCGCACAATCTCTTGAATTCGCGCACGCGTCTCCACAGTGACTCGCTCACTTCCCGACAGAGCTCGGCTGACGGTCGAAATGTCGACGCCCGCTATGCGAGCGATGTCGGCCATCCTGGGTTGTCGGCCGCCAGTCGGCTTTTCCGTCCTATCGTCGGTCAATGAATTAGCCATGTCCGTTCAGTAAATGGGTCTGGATAAGAAAGGCGCAATCTCCAACACGGTGCCTGCGAGGTGATGCCGCGTGCAAGTGCACACGGCAGGTTTTTTTGCTTCGCCAATGGCTGTACACGGAAAAGTTCGTTTCGACGAAGAAGGCCGGACCAAGTCCGACCTCTCGAGTCCCGAAATCAAAGACTGATCACCTTATGCTCAACTTCCGCCGTGCTGACGCCGCGATAGGCCTGCACCTCAATTTCCACCTTGTAATCGGGGCCTCCAAGTCCCGGGCACAGCACCGTGCGGGCGGGGTCAATCCCCTTAAAGCGTTCGCCGATATAGGCCATGACAGTAGGAGCATCCTCAGGGTTTGGAATATAGACCGTTGACATTACGACGTCGGCCAAGCTGGCGCCAACTGATTTAAGCGCACCTTCTATCTTGTTAAGGCACTCCTTTGCCTGCTCCACCGGGTCGATTGACATTTTCTGGGTTTTGTAATTCACACCCGCCGTGTTCGAGACAAAGATCCAGTTGTCCACAACGACAGCTCGCGAGTAACTCTCCCTATCTTCAAAGGGGCTTCCGGACTTTATTTTAGTGACGTTTGACATTTTTTCTCTTTTGCTAATGAGAGTGAGATAAACTTACACCATGCCTGATGTTTTTGCCTCAAGCATGCTCCGGCGAAAGAACTATCCTGGTTCCGTCGCTGAACCGAGACAGCCTGAAGGCTTTGGGATCAACGACTGGAGGCTTTCCGGTGACGAGGTCCGCCATCAGCCGTCCGGCGGCGGGGCCTATGCCAAATCCGTGTCCAGAAAATCCTGTAGCGATAAATAAACCGGGGACCTTTGCTGCCGCGTCGATAACAGGGATAGCGTCTGGCGTGACATCGATGACGCCACCCCAGCGTTGTGCGATCGTCGCGTGCCTAAAGACCGGCCAGTGCTTGGCAAGCGCGTTGAGAGCGCCGTCGGAGAGTTTTTTCGAAGGCACTGGATCGAGGACGCGCGTGTATTCGAACGCGCTGGCTTCATCCAGTGGCCGCTGCTTGGCATCTAACATGTCCTTGAAGAATTGGCCCGAAATCCGAAAGTTCAGGGACTTCCAATCGGACCGAAGCGCAGGCAGGTACTTGAACATGTACTTGAAAGAGCGGGGCACGATATCCACCACGTTTTCGTGGCCTGAGGCGATCGTGTAGCCACCGTCCAGGCGCTTTCTCAGGGCGAAGTCTTTGCACCACATCGCCTCTTCCGGTCCCCCTTCCAAGGGGTTGGTCCGCAGCACAGAAGCAGTGACATTAAGCTGCGGAATATCGATACCGTACCGGCGGGCGAAAAAATTGCTCCAGGCGCCACCGGCCAACACCACGGAATCGCAGGCGATAGGTCCATGCTCGGTAACGACACCAGACACCCGGCCGGCCGCAAGCTCCAGACCCCGAACGGCGCATTCGACCAGAATATTCGCCCCTCGTTCGCGCGCTGCCAACGCGATGGCCGGCCCGGCTAATTGCGGTTCAGCGCGTCCATCGCTGGGTGTTGACAAGGCGCCATGAAGCGGCAGGTCAAGCTCAGGGTATTTGTCCTTTAATTCCCTCGCAGACAGAAGATTGGACGACACCTGAAAACTTTGAAGCTGATCACGATACACCGCATTTTGGGCCTGGTCGCCTTCCGAGGGGGCGGTGAAGACGATGCCCGTCTCGCGGTAACCCGTCTCGCGGCCAATGCGCTCGACGAGACCATTCCAGATTTTTTTTGCCTCCATCATGAGCGGCATCTCTCGGATGTCCCGGCGAGAAAGGCGCACCCACCCCCAGTTCCGGCTCGACTGCTCGCATGAGATACCTCCCTTTTCGCAAAGGGCCACCGAATGGCCACGCTCCGCGAGTTCCAACGCGGTTGAGGCACCGACAATGCCGCCGCCAATTACGACCACATCCACGCGCTGCGGAATTTTCTCGTCACCGACAATCGGCAACACATAGGGACCAGGCATATAACTCCTTTGCCGCACCCCTCGAAGAGGTCGCCATTACCATCCAATCGGTTGTATTATCTGTACAATCGTTTGGATTGTCAACAGCCTAATTCATTGCTATAGAAATTGGAAAGCCGGGCGGCGATGACTTGACCCGTAGGATCGCGGCGTGCCGCGAGCCACCGCCGGCCGCCTGTTTCATTCTTGGGAGGAAACTATGGAATATCGTCTGCTTGGTCGTTCCGGCCTCAAGATTTCGACCATCACAGTGGGTACGATGACCTTCGGCGGGGTAGGCTGGGCAAGGACAGTCGGCGATCTCGGCATCCCCGAGGCCAAACGCATGGTCGATCTTTGCCTCGATGCCGGCGTCAACCTCATCGATACGGCCGACGTTTATTCCGACGGCAAGTCAGAAGAGATTGTTGGCGACGTCCTCGGCGGCAAGCGCAGGGATGGCGTGCTGCTCGCCACCAAGGCGCGTTTCCGCATGGGCGACGGCCCAAACGATGTCGGCTCGTCTCGCCAGCACCTGATCGCTGCCTGCGAGTCAAGCCTCAGGCGAATGAAGACCGACGTCATCGATCTCTACCAGTTGCATGAATGGGATGGCCAGACGCCGTTAGAAGAGACAATAGAGGCGCTCGACACGCTCGTTCGCGATGGCAAGGTTCGCTATATCGGCTGCTCGAACTTTTCCGGTTGGCACATCATGAAGGCTCTCGGCGTGAGCGAGAAAGACAAGCGCCAGCGCTTCGTCAGCCAGCAGATCCACTACACGCTGGAAGCGCGCGAGGCCGAATATGAGCTGCTTCCGATCGCCGTCGACCAAGGCCTCGGTGTGCTTCTCTGGAGCCCGCTCGCAGGCGGTCTGCTCTCTGGCAAGCATCGGCGAAACCAAACCGCGCCTGAGGGCACACGCCAGTTCGCCGGCTGGACGGAACCGCCGATCCGCGACGAAAATCGACTGTGGAACGTCGTCGATACGTTGGTTTCAATTGCGGAAAGCCGCGGCGTTTCGGCCGCGCAGGTGGCGCTTGCTTGGCTAATAGGACGAAAGGCAATCACCTCAGTCATCATCGGTGGACGGACGCAAGCGCAGTTCAAAGATAACCTGGCAGCAGCCGACCTGAACCTGACCGCGGAGGAGCGGAAACGTCTGGATGAGGTTAGCGTGCCGCCGATTATCTACCCCTACTGGCACCAGTTGGGTACAGCGAGCGACAGGCTGAGCGAGGCGGACATGACATTGCTCGCCCGCACTTGAATAGAATAGTCGACCTCTGTTGACGGCGATCGTCGAGCAGCGTTCGTGAAACACAACCGCCCAAACGGGGATGACCTTTAGAATCAACGATCGCGGAACTGCCTCCCCTTGAGTGTGGCTTTTTCCGCACTCTTAGCGCCGCTTGTCCGAGGCCCGCTTTGAGACCGGTCAAGAAACGGGTGCAGGAGCGCTTTGCAACGACAACAGAGCGTTTTTCCGTCGCCCGAAGACAACCGCCATGCCGGCGATGACCACGACGCATGTCACGCCGAGCAGCATGGCGGAGACGGCCGCGGATTCGGGGCTTGTGTTGAAGCGGATACCCCACTCGGTCCAAGGGATCGCTCGAGCGTCTGTCAGTTTGGTCATGGGACCCCAATCCGACCACACCAATCTTGCCTTGCGCAGTTCCTTAATCGCCCAATCATCGAGCTTGGCGAGAATGTCCTCTCCAGCCTGAGTTACCAGCCGATTGTCATACCAACTGCTGTGTCGGGTCGACGGCCGGCGCCCCATGCCGCTTTTGGTGAAGGGCACGCCCAACCCACCAGCTTTGGTCAGCGCCTTCGGCAGGAGGTGCGAGTCCACATACTTGCCAAACTCACCTGTTAGCTTGCATATCCCGCTGGCCATCAAGTTTCATCCTGTGCGTCTAACTTTATCCTGTCATCCCGATTGTGATCATGCGGAGCTATGACCGGGCGCGGAAAACTGTGTTCATTGGGCCATATCTTTCAGAATACTCCTCCGACAAGTCGGCTTGATAGGACTATACGCGACAATGCACTTGACTTTTTGTCTGCACTCAACAATCGCTTTGGCCAACTGGGGGATGCCAAGCTGAACTTTGATCCTGATTTGCCCGCCGCATGTCCTCCACAGGATGCCGAGGACACTAACGGGTTTGTCTATAGGGCAGTCCCGTCAGTTCCGATTTCGAGAGAACATTTCCTCTCATGGGTGCGCGCAAAGCAGCCTAACGCTAAGCCGAATGATTGCAGACACTGGGGTTTATCGGTGTGGACCTCTATAGATGCGGTCCAGCATGCCCGTGGAATTAATGCGCATCTGAGATCGCAGTGGATCGCCGAAGGTCATCTGAAGGTGGGCGACGGTGTAATAAAAGCTACGCCGACTAAACCGCAGCCTCAGCATCACACGCTTTGGTGCGACATCGGTCAGGACATCCCCTCCAAATTCTCTGTTATACTCCCGCCCACTCCAGAGGGGGCTTAGGTGATGTGGGATCCCTCGGTGCCGGCGCACGGGACTCTTGGCAACCTGATGGTTGAACCATCTGAGACGCTTTACGAGTACGACGGGCCATTGATTTTTCGTGCGAGGTTGGGGATCGTCGATCTCCTGCTTAGTAAATTGGCAGACCGAGATGGATCACAAACATACTTGGCTTGCCAAACTGACGATCGAACTGTCGACTCCCTTCGGGAGGGCCGCCTTTCAGTCTATGGCGCGTTCGATCAGAGGAGCTATTGGATATTGCTGCTAGATCCTTCCTTGAGGGTAGCTTCGTATTGGAACTGCCTACGCGAGGATTTGCCTCCAAAGTTCCTGCCCAAAGCGGGACTCGGATTGTTTCACTGGCATGGCCAAGTACCAGACTCCCTAGAACAATCGTTCGCTCTGCTGGCTATAAAATTTCGTGGAGCTTCCCTCACCGAGAATGGCATCCCGCTAGGAAAGCTGAAGAACTTGGTCGACCAGTCATTTTCGACGGTTCGAAAGCTGCTAACTCCTGCGGCTCTTGCTCACACCAAATCATCGACCTTTGATGTCGAAGTCGCGCCCCCCAAACTTGCCAGCCTTGTGATCGCAGTCAAGGAACCTGTTATCAATATGACTGCTGTTCGACGCATCAGGGCATTGGATAGGTATACGAGGCAAGATTTTGAAAATGCGGTCAGAACTCGGGGAGAGGACTTCGCGAAAAAACTCCTCGAAGTGCAATTCGTCACCAAGACAAAAACTGTTGATAAGGACTATGCGACGGAAAATTTCATTCTTCTTGATATTCTTTCTGACATACTTCCGGATGAAAAGGGGTTTGTGTCATCTGTAGAATTTAATGCCAAGACTGGCTCTGGTTTTACGACAGTTGTCTTTGACCGTGACGCCGGCGGATCAATTCGCAATATGGCTAAATCGGCCCAAGGCCGCGTAGTAACTGAGATAGGCTCCATAAGCGGAGTAATTTCTGGCAGCAAGTCACTAAGGGTGAAGTCTGTTCGCGGGAAAGAAGTTACATGCTCTTTTGGAACCGAATCTTTCGATATGTTGCTGGAAGACCCCCTGTTCAAGCTTCATAACCCAATCAACGTAACCGGAAAGCTTTGGCGGCGACCTCGAATTGACTTTATGGATGTCGATAGCTACCGCATTTCCGATCCTTCGAGTTTGTTTGGCTAGGGTATGGCAAAAGTGGAGCCCGCGCCTCGATAGATCGTGAGATCATGGGCTGATCAGTGTGGTATCCCCTTAAATATCGCCAATCAGCTTCGGCAATTCGCCATCAGCGTGAAGCGTCCTGTACAACGCTCCAATCTGAGTTCACATTCTCGCCGTTCAAAGGACATCGGCGTCATTCAGGGATGTCATTGGAGATCAAACTCGTGGCCAGCATGCCAGACGACCGCGCCGCCCCAACAAGCTTATCTACCAAATCGCGAAACACCGGGGATCGCGGCGAAGATCAGCTGGGCGGAGGTCCAATCGCCTAGGAAGAACTCTCCTCCCAAACTCCGCAATCGCTTGTCACCCTCGTCTTTGAATGCCTGCTCCGCCGCCTCTGCGGCCCGCCGGTTTTCATAGGGTTCTGAAACGAGCGCCATCACCCATTCTCCGATGGAGGCTGGTGGGAAGCCTAAATTGAGCTCCAAAGCACGCCGGCTTTTGTCGTTAGATACGCCGATCTTGACCAGTACAGATTTGTCGAATTGCGGCTTGGCCTGCCCCAAGAGCGCAAACCCATCGCCCTCGAAGCGCGCCAGATACATACAAGTTGGACCATCTTCGTATGTGGCCGTTCTTTTTCCGAAACTGCCGGGAAATGCACGGGAGGGCCGGAAGGCCTCGCTGAAGGCGGTCCGCTGCAACGCAGTGTCGGGGAGGGGTGATTCCCCAAAGACGCCCACCTCCGTGACCTTTATCCTCAAAGCCAGATCAACTTCCTCGGGAAGTAGAGGCGGGTTCCAAACCGCGATCGCCTGCCCGGCTTCAGGTCGATAGGTCTTGGGCGCGATTCGTTCCAGCAATATGGGTTCATCCACCCGCCAGGCGCGGACCACGGGAATGGCATAGGTCCATTTATCTTCCCAGCCTTTTGAACGCTTGTACTGCATTCCGTTAGCGGAGGCCTTGTCGGTATCGCGAATGGCATGCGCATTTACCTCAAGGAACCCGATCACGCGATTGCGGTAGCGCCTTTGTGTTTTCGCGCTAACGGCGCCGTAGATCATGAATAGGTCCCCGTCCTCTACTAGGCCGAGCATTCGGTCGCGCGGGCCTTCTTCGGACCAGCCGATATAGCCATCGTCCTCTGGGACGAACCCATAGAAGGAGCGAAGCCAGATGCGGCGAGGCTTGTCGGGAAAGTCAGTCATCAGTCTGAAGAAATACCGAAGCGGGTTGAGCGCTCATCTCTCCGCCTCAAACATCGGTTGACATGGCGAGGACATCCCACGGCGTGATGAGACGTTGAAGCGGCTCCGTCTCTTTGCCTGAGGCAGTCACGAACGCGGCACCCACCCGCGTCAAGGGCGACTCGACGGCAAGGAACATTTCGATGAGGCTATCTAGTGGGGTTCTCGGGCCTAAGAACCTGAAAGTCTCCATACGATTGGCATCGAGACTGCAACTATCGAAGATATCCGAGATTTTCATCTGCCGACCAACGATCGTCTCCGGCTCCGCCCACAAGAAATGGAAGACGGCCGCTTCGTTAAACACCCCAATGACCGTGTCCCGCTCATCCAGAATTGGTACATGAGTGAAGCCGCCCCGTTTCATCTCATCAGCCAGATCGCCGAGTTGGTCGGTAAGGCGGGCGGTATTGATCTCCTTACGCGGCACACCGACAGAATTGGCAGTAGGCGGATTTCTCAGATGGTTGAGCAGAGCCCCCACCTCATCGAGAAACGCCCTAGAAATCTCAATGGCGTTGCCATCGGAACGATGCTTGGGATGTTGGAGCGCGTTTCGCACGTCACGGACATAGACGAGCAGGGCGCGGTTCTTCTTCACAGTACCGTCGCGCTCTGACGCCCTTTCGATCTCGAACGAGTGAGATGATGGCGAACCGGCGCGGCCATTAACCTCCCGGACGATGTCCTCGAAGGTGCGGATGAAGCCCTCGGTTGGGTTGCTCATTCCGCCGCTTCCAGTTCGCGATCGTCGACCGGTGCCAGGGCCTCGGCCAGCAGCGCGTCGAGCAACCGGCGGCGGGTGGCGGCGGTGACGGTGAGGCTCGCCTCCAGCCGGTCGCAAAGCGCCATCAACGCACCGATCTTGGCGACGATGCGGTGTTGTTCGGCGAGGGGTGGGAGGGGAATGGGCAGTGAGACGAGCGTCGTCTGATTAATTTTCGGCATTGTCGCCTGCGCACCAGACGCATTCGCAGAAAGGAAATCACGGGCGGGCGGCGATATAGACGCAAAATGTGCATAGTCAATGCAAACGTGTTCAGACACCCGCACCTTCATAATCAGATCGGGAAACAGGAACGTGTTCGGCGGGCCTCGATAGATCGCCGCCATCCCAACATATTCGCGTGTGTTCCCTCGTTGAAAGAGGAGGTCGCCATCTTTGAGCCAGAACTCAGATTCGGCCGATATTTTCGCTTCAACGTGCTTGAAAAAGATCGGGTTAAACGTACCGCTTGTCGTCGCCGTCAAAGTGATCGCCTTGGGCGCACCGTCACGCTTGGTTGGATTCGGCGAGATGCCGTTTTGCGGTCCCGATACAATCAGTTGGTCGAGTGCTGCCCAATTCCACGTCCCGGGCAACGCATAGGGTTCGTCTTCTGGCTTGATCGAAACGGTCCCATGCCGCGAGCGAACTTTCTCCTTCGCGATGCGCTTCAGCAATTCCGACGCCGGTTCGTCCTTCGAATCCTGCGCCACCAGCTTGCCGCGCACGGCGAGGTTGAGGATGGTCTGACGCAGGGCCTTGATCTGGTCGGGGCGCGTGGTGAGGGCGGGCAGGGCGTCGAGGGCGAAGCGGGCGTCGGCCTGGAAGGCTTCAGGATCGGGCGCGTTGAGGCGGGAGAGGCTCGCCGCCGCCAGCCGGTCGCGCTTCGTCTCCCGCGCCTGCCGCGCCGCCTCCAGCCGGTCGCACAGGTCCATAAGTTCATCGATCTTGGCGACGATGCGGTGCTGCTCGGCAAGCGGTGGGAGAGCTATCAAAAGGGCTTCTAGTTTTCCCTTTGTGATATGCTGAAGTCCAACGCCACCGTGCGCCTTGGCGATCATCTCGTCCAAACGGCCATTGATCGCTAGGCGCAAGTAAAGCGGATCAAAGGCATGAAGGCGGAAATCACATCGAAAGATATGCTGATTTAGTACCGCATCGCCACGCTCCCAGATAAAAGCGCCGAATGAAGTGCCGGGTGTCCCCGACCAGCTAATAAGGAATGCGCCGTCCGTGATGAAAAACCGATCCCGAACAGTTTTCGGATCGCAGTAGTTGAACGGTGCATCTGGTCGATTGAGGTTCTGGATACGGACGATTTTGATCCCATCCTGTTTCCAATCGCTGGGCTTGAAAGCCATGCCGTTGAATAGTTCAAGGTGATCCCCAATTCGCACCCAGAGCCAACTAGCCGGAAGGACATAATCTGGTTCAGCGGTTTCGTTCTTGTCCGTCCGGCTTTCTTTTAGCGAAGCGTGCGACCGACTTTTCTTAGCCCGCTTCAACAATTCCGTGGCCGGTTCGTCGGTCGCATCCTGCGGCACAAGTTTGCCGCGCACAGCCAGATCGAGAATGAAGCGGCGAAGCCTCGTAATCGCGTCGGGCGCGTCCGCGATCCGCTCGTAATGCGCCAGCAGGCGATCCGCATTCATCGGGCCAGCGCCTCGGCGAGGATCGCCTTCAACCGGTCACGATAACCCGCCGTCTCGGCTTCGGCGGCGGTGAGGGCGGCCAGTAGTGTTTCCGGATCGCCATGATCGTCGGCAACGCTGTGCGGGTTCTTGATGTCTAGGTTATAGCCGCGCGCCTTTACCTCTTGCGCCGTGACACGCCACGCCTGCGGCGTCTCCTCGCGGCCCTGCCGCTCCTTGCCGCCCCACCAGTCGATGCAGCCCTGAAAATGCTCCAACCGGATCGGCTTGGTCATCGAATAGGCTTTCTGGCCTTCGGGGACGCGGTGCTCGTAGAACCAGATGTCCTTAGTCGGCTCGCCCTTCTCGAAGAACAAAAGGTTGGTGCCGATCGAGGCATAGGGCTTGAACACGGAATTGGGCAGGCGGACGATGGTGTGGAGGTTGCACTCCTCCATCAGATGTTCCTTCAGCCGGGTTTTCACGCCTTCGCCGAACAGCGTGCCGTCGGGCAGCACCACGGCGGCACGGCCATCGGCCTTGAGCAGGCGTACGATCAGTGCCAGGAACAGGTCGGCCGTTTCCTTGGTGCGGAAGGTCGGAAAATTGTTCTCGATGCCGTCCTCCTCCTTGCCGCCGAAGGGTGGATTGGTGACGACAATATCGACACGCTCGTCCTTGCTCCACGAGATCAGCGGTCGGGCCAGCGTGTTGTCGTGGCGTACAAAGGACGGGTCCTCAATGCCGTGCAGAAGCATGTTGGTGACGCAGAGCATGTGCGGCAGCTGCTTTTTCTCCACCGCGCGTAGGACACCTTGCATGGCCTCGCGCTGTTTGGGCGTGCGGACGTATTTGGCTTCCATGTGGTTGATCGCGCAGGACAGGAAGCCGCCCGTGCCGCAGGCGGGATCGAATAGGACTTCGCCCGGATGCGGATCAATGCGATCGACCATGAAGGCAGTCACGGCGCGCGGCGTATAGAACTCGCCAGCATTGCCAGCCGATTGGAGGCTGTTGAGCAACTGCTCGTAGAACTCACCAAAATGTCGGCGCTCGTCGAGATTGTTAAAGTCGATCTCATCGATCCTGTTTACCACCTGCCGGATCAGATGGCCTGACTTCATGTAGTTGAAGGCGTCTTCGAACACGTCGCGCACTACCTTGCGGCGGTCGCCGAGCTTGCCGGTGAGTTGAAGCCCTTTCAGCGCTGGAAAGAGTTCGCTGTTGACGAAGGCGAGCAGCGCTTCACCCGTAAGGCCTTCCGGGTCTGCCGCCCAATTCCGCCACTGGAACTTCGGTTGGATCGGCGAGACATAGCCATCGCGGGTGAGCTCAAGCTCCAGATCCTGATCGTCGATAATCTTGAGGAAGAACATCCAGCACAACTGGCTGATGCGCTGAGCATCGCCGTCAACGCCTGAGTCCTGGCGCATGATGTCCTGAATGGATTTGACGGTGGTTCGAACAATCATGATCTATCACATGCCCAAGCGTCTACGGACGGTTTGCGCCACTTCGTACAATGGATCGTGATCGTCCGGATACAGAGCAGCATGAGGAACCGGAGGAAAATCAGGATTCCCCCAGAATGTTCCTGGATTGAACACGAACTTGGCGACCAGCCTGCGACCGAAGTCGATCTCGA
This sequence comes from Mesorhizobium sp. M0276, assembly GCF_040321755.1. Lineage (NCBI taxonomy): Bacteria > Pseudomonadati > Pseudomonadota > Alphaproteobacteria > Hyphomicrobiales > Phyllobacteriaceae > Mesorhizobium > Mesorhizobium sp. M0276. The sequence continues at coordinate 25,293 of NZ_JAMYSC010000040.1, forward strand.
AGTGGCCGTAGTTTCGCTTTTGGTCATAATCACCCATGTCAGGGTATTCACCCAGAAGGTACCCTTCCTGAATATGAGGTCGCAAGGCCGATGGGGGACAAACACTGGCCAAGCGAACAATCTGCAAGCCAGCTTCCGCGCTCGCTGTTATCGCGCCACTTATGTTCGGCACCCCTAGAACCATAAGGTATGCTCTGCGAGGCGACTCGTCTGAAGCAAATGACGCTGCGACGCGCATAGACTGCGAAACATCGAGCAGCGGCGTGTCGCAGATGCCGTAGTGTTGAATTATCGACCAGCGCAAAATTCGTTGCCGGGCCAACCGTTCTGGTTCAGGAAATCCAAATTCCTGATACTCTGTCAGAAGTTGAGCCTCGGCTTCCTTCAACTTTTCGAAGCGATGGCGCAGTTCCGGCGCTCCGGGGACCGGCGTCCCACGAAACAAATTCGGCTTTAGCGTCGAAAAGTCACCCTCCGAGCTGGAGCGCTTGTGATCGCTAGGTTGGCCTCGGAACAGCAACACCTGGCCAGGGTTGAGGAACTGCAAAGTAGCTACCTTGGTTGCCAAATCGAGGAAATCTTGAACTTTACAACCCTTACTTTGACGAACCGCAAAGCACTCACGCGCTGCAATTCGTCCACGATCGGAGAAACTGAAGAGCTTCTCTTGCCCGACGATTTTCATGATCAGGCGGCTCCGTCGTAAAGTGCGTCCTGCATCTCGTGGACGGCCTTCTCGAAACCCTCCTTGCCGCCGAACGCGTTGATTAGTTGCACGACGCTGCCCATCGCGGTGAAGGGCGTCACCTTCAGCACGTTGGTGTCGTCGAGATTGAGCACGCCCTCGTCGCGATATTTTTCAAGAAGCGCATCGAGCACTGCGCGAGCTTGTTGGCCATACTTTGTGAACACGTCGCGCTTTTTCACGTTCTCGGCCCGTTCGCGACGGGTGAGCGGCTTCATGTCGAATGCGACGTGGCAGATCAGATCGAAGGGATCAAGGTTTTTGCCCATCTTGTCCGCTACAGCATCGAGCACCAGACCTTCGGCTTCCAGTTCCTCGATGATCGCCTGTTTTCGTTCCGCCGATTTCCAGCGCTTGAGGAAATCCTCGAGGCTAGCGAAGCGCTTCTTCAGCGCCGTTTTGGTGAAGTCACGCAGGGATTCGGTGACGAGCTTGCCGCTCTCGTCGAGATATTCCACGCGCTCGGCGACAATGCGGGCGCCGACGCCGTCGACGTAGATTTTTCGCCCTTGGTTGCCCGTCGGCTGCAGAAAGTCCGGCTGATCGACTATCACCTCGCCATTGCCCGGTTCGTAAGGCTCTTGATCGCGTTCCCCCAGCTCGATGACAGCCTCGTCGGGTGGCGTGATCGGATCGTACTCGTTGGGCTCATAAATTTGCACCGGATCGCCATCGAAATCCGGGTCGGCGAAATGGCTGGTCGCGCCGCGAAAGTCGATTAGCGTGAAGAAGTATTTCTTTGTGTCCTCGTGGACGCGGGTGCCGCGCCCGACAATCTGTTTGAACTCTGTCATCGAGCCAACCGCGCGATCAAGCACGATCAGCCGGCAGGTCTGCGCATCGACACCTGTCGAGAGAAGTCGCGAGGTCGTCACCAGCACGGGATATTTCGATTCCGGGTCGATGAACTTGCCGAGCTGGTCCTGGCCCTCCTTGTCGCTTCCGGTAATGCGCATGACGTAACGCTGGTTCTCGGCGACCAGATCGGCGTTCTCGTTGACGAGCGCCTGCCGCATACGCGCCGCGTGTTCCTCGTCCACGCAAAAGACAATGGTTTTTTGAAAGCGGTCGCCGCTTTCCTTGAGGAACTCGGTGATCTTTTTCGCGGTCAGCAGCGTGCGGTCGTCGAGTACAATGTGCCGGTCGAAATCCCTCGTGTTATAGATACGGTCCTCGACCTCGTTGCCGTCGCGGTCGAGCTGGCCGAGCTCCGGGCGAAAGCCTTCCACATCGCGATCGATATGAACCTTGATGACCTTATAGGGCGCGAGGAAGCCGTCGCTGATGCCCTGCTTTAGCGAATAGGTAAAAACTGGTTCGCCGAAGTAGTCAGTGTTGGAGACGTACTCGGTTTCCTTCGGTGTGGCAGTGAGGCCGATCTGGGTTGCACCGGAAAAATGCGCCAGAATTTCCCGCCAAGCCGAATCTTCGGCCGCGCTGCCGCGATGGCATTCGTCGATCACGATCAGATCGAAGAAGCCGGGCGAGAACTCGCGATAGAGTTTCTGGCGATCCTCCGGCCCCGTAATCGCCTGATAGAGCCCGAGATAGACCTCAAAGGCGGTGTCGATCCGTCGTTTTCTGTCAAGCGCGAGCGTGAGGTCTTCCTTGCTGCCGTCCTGCCGCTCGATGGTCTTGGCGTTGGTCGAAAGTTTCGCCATCGCCGCGCCGAACGGGCGGAAATCGTTCACCATCGTCTGGTCGATCAGCACATTGCGATCGGCAAGGAATAGGATGCGCTTCTTGCGGCCCGCCTTCCACAGGCGCCAGATAATCTGAAACGCCGTGTATGTTTTGCCGGTGCCGGTCGCCATGACGAGCAGAATGCGGTCGCGGCCCTTGGCAATGGCTTCGATCGCGGCGTTGACGGCGTTCACCTGATAGTAGCGCGGTGCCTTGCCGCTACCATCGTCAAAATAATCCTGAAGCACAATCTGTTCGGCCTCGGCGTCTAGGTCCTTCCAGGCGCGATAACGTGTCCACAGATCGGCCGGCGACGGGAAAGCGTCGAGCCCCAGATTGGTTTCGACGATGGCGCTCTGGCCGGTGCGGTCGTGGAAAACGAAGCCGTCGCCGTTGGAGGAAAACACGAAAGGAATATTCAGCGTCGTCGCGTAATCGAGACCCTGCTGGATGCCGTGGCCGACGCTGTGATTGTTGTCCTTGGCTTCGATCAGCGCGATCGGGATGTTCGGCTTGTAGTAGAGAACAAAGTCCGCTCTCTTCCTCTTCCCGCGATAGGTCATTTTGCCGCGAACAATGATCCGGCCGTTCGTAAAGGCGTACTCCTCCCGAACCTGCACCATCTCGTCCCACCCGGCACGTTTCACGGCGGGCAGGATGAACTTGGTGCAGATATCGCGTTCGGTAAGGTTTTTCTTGTCCACGGTGATCCCCACGCGCCTTCTCGCAGACAAGCGACTGAACAGCAACTCTGAAGACTGATCTCCTAGATTCAAGTTGCTGAAAGCGGCAATATACTGCCGTTCTGAGTACCTGCGGTGCTAGTCCGTTCGCGTATACCTCGCCTTATGAAGCGGCGCGTGCTGGGCGTGTATGTCCGATACCCGTGCCTCGCCGTGCCAACGGTACGGATATACGCGCCTTTCAGCAGCGGCGCAGCTACGTGGGCGTGTCCCGCCACTGAACTGTCATCCAGTTGCGATTAGAGCCGCGACCATTTCTGCTCCGATACCATTCTCTGGACCGCCGGAAGGTAGAGTTTCCCGGCTTTTTCACGAAGGCGGGCTGGCGGCGGATAAGGCCCGGGGACATTCGTTCTGTCTTACTACGAAAAGCGGCGACGACTAAGGCTTCTCGACGCTTGGTTTTCCAAACACGAGGCGGGTGAAGTGATTTGGATGCTCAACGCCAGGCCCTAATGCTCAGCGCTCATGTCTCCATATCTGCAGTGCTTCCCATTTGTCGGTCGAAGGCCTGTCTGATCATCCCCATCGCATATGGCAGATCATCCAAGCCAGAGATCTTGAGTTCGACGTCGCCGTTTCCCCACCGACCTAAATTCGATACGTCGATACACGCGTTCTTCGGATCCTCGATCTCATGAAACGGGACGTTGATGGATAGCCGAAGTGCCTTCGTTTGCGGCACAACATCGACGAAATTGGTCTCTGCTTTATAAGCCACGTAGACCTTCCAGAATTCCTCGGTAACAGCGGGGTCAAGACTAAGGATCGACTTGCGTAGCATGAAGAAGAGATCCTGAATCGGTCCTGGCGACAGGTTCGGATGGTCTTCTATCGTGTAGATGTGGGCCGGTACCACCGGGGCTGGGGGGCGGAACGTGTCCAGCACCTCCTGCTTCAATTCAGGCGCCCCCCACACTTTAGTCGATTCTGCGGCCAGCCGGTCCGCCCGGGCTTTGATGGATATTTCGTTCCACACCTGCACTTGGCCCAGGCCCTGGTTAAGCTTCAGCGGGCTAAATGCCAGACCGACAGAATTGCCGTCTTTGTCTTTGATCTGGTCTCGCTTTATCGCGAACGGTCGATCACTATATTCGCTGTTATAAGCGCTCAGCGTCAAGTTCCCAAGCGTGTGCAGGTAAGTCTGATGGACACTCTGCCAGTCTTTGCCAAGTTCCGCTTTCCATGTGCTGGAGATATCAGGGTTCTGAGGCAGAATATGCTCGATCGTATAGTCCTCGACCATGACGCGTTCTCTGCGGCCGTGGTTCTCGAGGCGGCGCAGCCAATAGCTACGGCTTCGGAAATTATAGAGGTCGCGCACCTTGAAGTCGCGCTCGAATTCAGCGTCGCTCGGGAAGCGCCGGTAGGATGGCTGCATCATGAACGAGGCCTGGAGGCTCTCCAGATATCGGCTCTTGTCCAGCGTCCGGCTCATCTGTGAGAACGTCTTGTTCAGAGAGTTGGTCGGGAACGAACAGATGGCACGGCGGAAAACGTAGCTCTCAACCAAACGCACAACCTTGATCACGTCGGGCAGCTCCAGCAACCCATTGCGGTAGTCGTGGTAGACGTCCAGCAGGAAAGGATACGACACATCGACCTTCAGCTCACGAAGGTCCCGGAAGGCTTGGTTGAGGTTGTAATCCTTCTCGGCGTCCAGGGCCATGGCGCAGTAGTATGTTGCGAACGAGTGGATCTCGGCGACCAGATCGCTGACGTTTCCCTTGAACCTCTGCGCATAACTTTTAAAGGCCAAGTAAACCTGCCGAACGTTTGGAATTTCTCCGGTCTTGGTGGTTAGGTAATGACGCATAAAAGCATCAAAATGAGAAGTATAGGCAGCTTGGCCAAACGCTTTTTCCATCGGGCGCCAGTAACTGGTATATAGCTCGGTTTGCAGTCGCGGCTCCAGTCCCATAAGAATGAAATTTCGGATCAGGTCTGCTTGGCTAAGCTCGAGGCCGGTGGAATTCATACTCTCAAAGATGAGCTGCGGATTATCCTGGGATCTATCTAAAGCGACCTCAACTATGACCAATTTGGACAGCCCCTTGCAGATGGCCTCGAGTTTGTTCGCATTCTCCACGATGAGGGACTGAAAGAGCTTGAAATTTTCGAGCACTCGAGTGCTACTTTCCGCAGGCAGTGGCGCCTCCCGCAGCAGTGCTAGCATTGTTTCCCTGTCTGCCTCGGAAAGTAGGAGCTTATAGTGGCGCTCTCCAGACTCGTCGGGATTCAGTAGATAGTAGTTTTTTAGTTTTCGAGCGGAAAAGGATTCAAGTATTTCCTCCAGCCTATTTTCCTCAAAGTGTTTCGCTAGAGCCGCGATCAGCAAGGTGCTTGTCGTTAAGCGTTGCTGCCCATCGATTACGAGAAGGGCCTCCTGGCTAGCAACAGTAGATAGTGCCCTCTCAACATAGACGATAGCACCGATGAAGTGAGCATTGATGCCATCGTTGCTGCCCGCTAGCATGAGATCGCGCCAGAGCTGGCGGCACTGGACCTCATTCCAGGAATAATTCCGTTGGTAGATTGGAATCACGAACTGGGGCGACTTCCGGATGAACTTTAGTAGATTAACTTCAGACGCCTTCATATTTCCCCCAATCGCGACGCACATTTCGCCCATAGGAGCCTCAAGCCACGTAAGAAAGCAAGTATCGGAGATACTAGCTCCCGCCATTGAGCTTGCTACGCCGGCCGCCGGCTGGTTCCTGGTGATGTGAACTGACACACATCCTCGCGACGCCGCGATTGCAATCCACCGAATTCACGGGAACGTGTAACCCTGTGGTAGCCGCCGCCTCGAAGCGCCTTTTTGGCCGGCCCCGATCTGGGCCGGCCCAAAAACGAAAAAGCCGCGGCGAACCGAGGCTTTTCGATGCTTGGTTCCCGAATGAAACCGGAGCGGGTGAAGCGATTCGAACGCTCGACCCCAACCTTAGCAAGCAACAATCAGTCCTCAATCGGCTTTACGTCGGCAATGATCAGGTCGCTCGTGGCGAGCTAGCGGAAACGTAACTGGTTACGCGGCCTGCCAGACTTGGTTCAATATCCGCGCGGCAAGTGCAGCTTTATCTTGCGGCAAAAAACGACCATAGTGCTGCGCCACCATGTCTGGCGTGTCCTGGATGGCGTAACTTGCCTGCTCATATGAGCCCGTCCGCTTCAGTATATGCGTTGCCAGCACGTCACGAACATTGTGCGGGCCGTGAGGGAGAAGACCGGGGATCGCGCCGCGCTGCGTATATGGATTGTAGATGCCATATCGCTGGATGGTCAGGCGCCACGCCTCATAAAATGTGTTTCGATCGTATGCGGCGTCCTTGCTGGTCGCCTTTACCGTTTTGATAAAGAAGGTGCCGGGGTCTTCCGATCCTCCAAGCAGCACTTGGCGATGGCGATCAATGTACGCCTCGATGTTCTCGTACAGACCGCCCAAGTTCGGCAGGACGAGCCTAAACGGCTTACTCCCGAAAAAGGACGAGTTCGCGTTCTTGAAAGCGACTGACGGAATGAGCACCTCCCAGCCCTTTTCGCGCTCGCTCCAGCGGAGTTCACCGCGTTTCATGTCGGCAAGCTGGCGCTCAGACCGCGGGAGTCTGCCGCGTTCACTGACCATCAGTTGGCGCAGGTTCTTCTGTCGCAACCCAAGATGCAGCCCGAACCGAAGCATCAGGAACGAGCGGACTGCTTCGGCGGCAGGACGGCGATGGAAGCGCTCATCAGGCATGAGCCGAAGAATCTCTTCAGTGATCTTTCGGTACTCGCCGACTGGGCTATCGGCCTCCAGCACAGGCATGATTGGTTCAAAGGGATCACGATGCACACGCGCGACACGCTGAATTTCCTTCACGCGAGAGGTGGCGTGCTTGAAGAAGACATCGCACGCATCGTCCCAATCCCCGCTCGCGCGATCAATGTCGGTCTGTGAAACCAGCCCATTGATCGGATGGATTCGCGACGCCAGATGAGGTTGCTGCCTGAGCCAGCCCGTGTCCTTGCGGGTGAGCGCGAGAGAAATTCGCAGCATGTCCACCTCCCATGCAGTGTAGAATCCGCGCCGTCTCTCGCGCCATTGCACATACCAGTCCCATACAGAGGGGAAGACGAGCAGGCCAAATGTCAAATGCTGCGTCGGAACGCCATAGCCACGTACGGGTCCGCTCGGATGCGCTGCTAACGCACCGAACATCAAACCGAGGTGCTCAACCTTCTGTGATGCCGTTTCCTCGCCCCAGACACCGTTGCGCTGTAGACCGAACGCAGTTAGTGTCGCGGTCTTGAAGCGGATCAGATCCGCCATTTCCATCGCAAGCGCCGGCGGGGCGTCTATGACGCCGGACATCAAGTCGGGGTCAGTTAAAAGAGCACCATCATCGTCATGCTGCTCGCGCCGAACTCGACAGCCGTCATTTGCGGCATCCGACTGACCATAGGTGATACCCGGGAAACGGATCGCGTAACGCTGCTTCAACGCGGCCGCCTGAAATTTCCTGTAGTCAGTTGACCCGCTGATAATCACGCGCCGAACCCATTCTAGAATCTCTTCCTGCTCCTGGGGACGACGCATGTTGAAGTCGTCAGGCAAATGCCACGCAAGCCGACGGCGTTCGGCCGAGCCGATATCATCGAGAATGTGGCCGGAGGCGGACCGCGTCTGAAGCGGGAGTTTCGCTTTAAAATACCCTGCCGGCAGACGATAACGACGCTCGATCCGAGCTAGGACTTCCATGCTCGCTACGCTGCGCGGCGATTTTGATCCTTGGAGCCAGTGACGAATTGTCGAGCGGTCGAGACTCTCATCGTCTCGGACAACAGCACGATGAAGATGCCAATAGCTGTCGCCATGACGGCGCATCTGGAAATCCAGCGCGGTTTGAAAGGTCGGTGGATCAAACCGTTCCTCGAAAAGAGGCTCCGGGAACTCCTCGATATCGCGTGGTTTGATGCCGGGCTTCTGCCGTTCAAGTGCCGCTTCGCGCCCCGGCCGGTCGACGTTTCTGTCGCGGCATGCTGAGGACGCCTTCGCAGGTGCCGGCTGCGGACGCCCTCGCTTGGGACGCTTCAGTTTGGCGTTACGGGAATCGCCGACGGTCGCCCGCTTCGGCGAAGCGTTCGCGTTTCGACCGATTGCATCCAGTGCCCGCTCGATTTCATCCCTGGCAGTTCGCAGCGCGTTTTCGTTGAGGCCGCACTGAATGGCGATTTCTTGCCAATCATAGCCGCGGGGTCTTCGCGGCGGAGTTTGAGCTCGGGAGATGAGGTTGAGCAGATACTCTCTGGTGCGCGCGCTTTCTTGAGGAGTGAGCACAGGGTCAAGACGGAGACGGCAGAAATCCGAGATTTTTCGGGTGAGTAGTCTGGTATGCGAGATTTCGGTCATGCAGCTAGGCTATGTGGTTTATCAGCGACAGCGGTGAAAGAGTGCGCGGACATACCCCGATTCTTGTCGCTTGGGAGGCCCAAAGCGCATGCCCCCTAACGGGAAAGTCGTTAACGGTTGAAACGAGTTGGATCTAATCACGGCACGCCCGCCCTCCTCCGGCTTGAAGCCCACAGTCGAATGTCAATTAAGAGTAGCCGATGGGGAAGTCTGAGAACCCAGCTTCCTTTGCGAGCGCGCGCGATTCGGCTGGTGGAGTCAGACAAAAAGTTCGAAAGCTTCCAAGAAACCCCAGCCCAACTGGACCCGGCGAACAATGAGGTTGGCGGACATCCCTGCGAACATCCGCATTTGAGCGGTCAATCGCGTTAGCAAATGAATTCAGTGGCCGCACTGTATTGGCGGTATCCCTCTCCCGACTCCAACCCCCGAAAATGTTGAAACCGGCATCCTGAAACGCCGTTGGACCTGTCCCTTTCACAGGTCGAGACCGCCGATGACACGACGCCGGGGCTGAAGCTCTTTTTTCATCGAACATAATCGCCTTCAATTTCGGCTCATTGCAGAGGAGTGCGTCATGGCCCAATCGAACGACGAAGCACTGAAGCGTACAATCCGAAGGCGGCAGCTGCGCGAGATGGTGCCGCTGGCAGACAGCACGATCTATGAAATGGAGCAGCGGGGCGAATTCCCGCGACGCTTCGCTTTGACCCCGAGATGCGTGGTCTGGGATCTGAGCGAGGTTCAAGCCTGGCTCGCGGCCCGTCGCGCAAAGCCAATCCTGCGGGCTCCGAAGCCGGATCTGAAGCAGCGCCGAGCCCGGCCGATCAAAGGGCCGGATCAGCCTCCAGGATCGGGATCGATGGCGGGATGATTGTCGGCACATGCTTCTTGCCTTCGACCCAGGCGTCCAGGATGTCCGACCATTCCTGCATCATGTGGCGGCGCTGGACCTCATATTCGGCCTTGTTGTAGACGCCGCGCGACGAGCGTCCATCCTCATGCGCCAGGCACTTTTCAATCCAGTCGCTGTTGAAGCCAAGTTCGTTCAGCAGAGTTGAACCCGTCCGCCGCAGGTCGTGCACCGTGAACGGCTCGAGGGGCAAACCCTCCGCCTTCGCCCGTTCGACAACTGCGTAGGTAACCCGGTTAAAGGTGGCGCGCGACATCGGAGCATCCGCGTCATACCGCGATGGAAGAAGGTATCTGGAATTTCCCGCACAGGTCTTCAGCGCGATCATGATGTCGAGGGCCTGGCGCGACAGGTACACGTTATGCGCCTTGGAGCGCTTCATCCGTTCCTTCGGGATCGTCCAGACCGCATTCTCGAAATCGACCTCGTCCCACACCGCGTCCTGCAACTCGCTCTTGCGCACCATGGTGAGCAGGTAGAGCCGCATTCCCAAACGGATCGTGGGAAGTGTGGCGATGTGCTCGAGCTGTTTCAGCATCACCCGAATTTCCGAGGGCGAAAGCGAGCGGTCCTTTGGCACGAACCTAGCAATCGATGCGGGCCCGACATCATTAGCCGGGTTGGCGACCTTCTCCCCGTGTAAGATCGCAAAGCCGTAAATCTGCTTCAGGATATCTCGCACATGGATAGCGGTCGCCGGAGCACCACGTTCGACGATGCTGCCACAGTGGGCTCTTAGATCGTCCGGCGTGATCTCCGTCAGGAGGCGATTGCGCCAGATCGGAAGAAGCTCTCGCTCGAAGATGGAGCGCCGCATGGCGCGCGTGCTGTCGGCCATCGGCGCGGCGGTGAGCCACTTCTCCCCGAACTCGCCAAAGCTCTTTGCCTCTTTCAGGCGGCGTTTCTCGCGCTGTTTCTCGATCGCCGGCGATCGTCCCTCGCCAATAGCGCGCTTCGCGTCGAGACACTTCTCTCGGGCCAGGGCAAGTGAGATTCCGTCCCGTCCATACCTGCCTAGATAGACCGTCTCACGCCGTCCGTTGAGTCTGTAATCCAACCGAAATGAGATCGCGCCACTGGGCATGACCCGGACATACATGCCGTCACGGTCAGCAAGTTTGTACATTTTCTGTTTTGGTTTCAGCGCCTTAAGGGTGGCATCCGTCAACATGCCTACAACGTCCTGAAAAGTACCGTCAGTACGATTTTGAGGCTTCGCGGCAGAAAATCTGTTTCGCTTTCAATGCGTTAAGGCAAAAAAAGTACCGTCATGAGCCTCGTTGGTCGTGACGGTACTTTGAAAAATTGGAGCGGGCAATAGGCCGAAGGTCCGTCAAGCGGTCCGTCAAAGCCAATCTCTGCATGCCGATTGTCGCTGATTGTCCCTGAAAGAATTTATTTTTGTTTTCAGTACATTAGGTCGCAGATTGGCGTATTTTCGGCGGCGTTTGGGTGGGTCTGAATCATTCCCACTCGATCGTCCCCGGCGGCTTCGAGGTGACGTCGTAGACGACGCGGTTGATGCCGCGGACTTCGTTGATAATGCGGGTGGCGGCGGCACCGAGGAAGGCCATGTCGTAGTGGTAGAAATCCGCCGTCATGCCGTCGACGGAGGTGACGGCGCGCAGTGCGCAGACGAATTCGTAGGTGCGTCCGTCGCCCATCACGCCGACCGTCTGCACCGGCAGCAACACGGCGAAGGCCTGCCAGATGGCGTCGTAGAGGCCGGCCTTGTGGATCTCGTCGAGATAGATGGCGTCGGCTTCGCGCAGGATCTCCAGCTTTTCGCGGGTGATGCCGCCCGGGCAGCGGATGGCGAGACCGGGGCCGGGAAAAGGATGGCGGCCAATGAAGCTTTCGGGCAGGCCGAGTTCCTTGCCGAGCGCCCTCACCTCGTCCTTGAACAGTTCGCGCAGGGGCTCGACCAGTTGCATGTTCATGCGCGCCGGCAGGCCGCCGACATTGTGATGCGACTTGATCGTCACCGACGGGCCGCCGGTGAAGGAGACGCTTTCGATGACGTCGGGATAGAGCGTGCCTTGCGCCAGGAAATCGGCGCCACCGAGTTTCTTGGCCTCCTCCTCGAACACCTCGATGAACAGCCGGCCGATGGTCTTGCGCTTTTTCTCGGGGTCCGACTCGCCCTCCAGGGCGCCGATGAAACGATCCGATGCGTTCACCAGAATGAGCGGCAAATTGTAGTGCTCGCGGAACATCGCCACCACGCCCGCGGCCTCGTCCTTGCGCATCAGGCCGTGGTCGACAAGGATGCAGGTCAGCTGGTCGCCGACCGCTTCGTGGATCAACAGCGCCGCGACGGAGGAGTCGACGCCGCCCGACAGTGCGCAGATGACCTTGCCCTTGCCGACCTGCTTGCGAATGGCCTCGATCGCGTGCTCGCGGTAGGCGCGCATGGTCCAGTCGCCCTCGATGCCGGCGATATTGTGGACGAAGTTCCGCAGCAGCCGGGCACCGTCCGGCGTATGCACCACCTCGGGGTGGAACATGATGCCGTACATCTTGCGCTCGATGTTGCCGAAGATGGCGAAGGGCGAGCCTTCCGACTTGCCGAACACTTCGAACCCCTTGGGCAAGGAGATGACACGGTCGCCATGGCTCATCCACACCTGGTGACGCTGGCCGGGGGCCCACAGGCCCTCGAACAGCGGGCTGTCCTTTTCGATCTCGACAAAGGCGCGACCGAACTCGCGATGGTCGGAGCTTTCGGCGACGCCGCCCATCTGCACGCACATGGCCATCTGGCCGTAGCAGATGCCGAGCACCGGCACGCCGGCATCGAAGACGATCTGCGGCGCGCGCGGACTGCCGATATCGACGGTCGAAGCCGGACCGCCGGAGAGGATCACGGCTTTCGGATTGATGCGCTTGAATGCCGCTTCGGCCGACTGGAACGGCACGATCTCGGAAAACACGCCGGCCTCGCGGATGCGGCGGGCGATGAGCTGGGTAAACTGGCTGCCGAAATCGACAATCAGGACGGTGTCGGGATGATTGGCTGTTTTCATGGCGAGCGTTTAGAGAAAGAAATGAGTCGGCGCAATGGGTTGCGAGGCCTGGCCGTCACTTCGATTCCACGACTTCACCTTCAGCGCCAGCGTCTTCACCCATTGCAGCAGCTTCTCCGGCCGCAAGCGCCCGCAGAGCGCCCATCAGCGCCGTGAACCGCTCCTCGCCAATGCGACCGACATAGCGGCGCTCGATCTCCATCTTGATACGATCGCCGTCTCGCAAGGCATCCAGTCCCTTGCGGGTGTAGCGCACCAGCTTGCCGCGGCCATCTTGCGGATCAGGCAGACGTTCGACGATGCCTTCCGCCTCGAGGCCGTCGAGCAGTTGCTGGATCGCCTGCTTGGAGATTGCCGAGCGTTCGATCAAGGCCGACTGGCGCATGCCAGCCCTGGTGATGTGTCCAAGCAGTCCGGCGCGCGCTTCGGTGAACCAGCCGTGACCGGCGGCCCGCATCGCGGCGGCGAATTCGGCCTGCCAGGCACGACTCGCCTGCCATAGCCGCCAGCCGACGTGATCGGGCAGCGCTTCGGCTTTTTCGTCAAGCTCCTTGACCATTTACTCCAGGCTCCATATAGTCAAGATACTTGACGATGTTCATGCCGTCGAGGCTCTTTCGAACTCAAGCACGCGGACACGGAACCATGACAATTCTCGACAAGAACACGCTGGCCGTTATCATGATTGGCACCACGCATGTCATCGACATGGGCGGCAAGGACGCCTTCATCCACTACGAAAACGAAAACCGGGCGCATATGCTGTTGCCGGATGGTACCCTTTTCCATGGGCTTTGGACCCTGCTCGACGATGCCTACAAGGTCGAATGGAAGGATGGTCCCACCGGCTCCTGGAAACTCGATCATTCGCCGGGAGCAATCGACTATGTCGATGCAAACGGCGCCGTGCGCGGGCGTATTTCGCGCATCGATTTCGGCGATCCAGCGAGCTTGGCGGCTTGATCCGATCTGCGGTCAGGCGCCGAGCAGACCGTCGCCGATCGCCTGTTCCAGCAGCCCGATCGCCCCGGCGAGCTTCTCGTCGATGACATGCAGATACTCGGTCCAGTCGTTGACGTGCCTGAGATCCGCCGCGCCGTCGGAAATGCCGCGCAGCCCGACCAGCGCGATGTCGAACAGCTGGCAGGCGCGCAGGCAAGCGAAGGTTTCCATGTCGACCATGTCGGCGGCGATCGCGTCATAGGCCGCGCCAGTGACGATCGCGCCACCGGTCGACAGCGTCGCTTCCTTGATTCCAGGAATTCGCAGGGGCAGCGGCACCGTCACCGGCAGATCGAGAAACGGGGTCGCCCCTTTCTCGAAACCGAGCGGCGAGGCGTCGATGTCGCGATAGCTGACCGAGACCGCCTGGTAGATTTCCGTCTGCTCCAGCGTCCGGCTGCCGGCTGAGCCGAGCGACACGACGAGATCCGGCAGCGCCTTCCGCGACTTCAGCCAGGAGAGTTCGGCGCTTAGCCTGACGCCGGCCTCGACCGGGCCTACCCCCGTCATCAGTGGCGTGAACAGTTGCTTGAGGTGCGGGCCGTATTCGGCCTGCGCAGCCATGACGAAGAGGACGTCCTTGCCGCCTAGTCGCGCAACGTTGCCCATCGGATCAGCCTTCTATGCCGTCGCGCCCGACCACCGTCATCATCGTTCCGGTCATCGTGGCGATCAGCTTGGCCTCGCCGTCGGCGGCGAAGGCATAGGCTTGGCCGTCGGCGACGATGATGGTGCGGCCGGGTTTGGTCACCGAGCCGCGGAACAGGAAGCGCTCGCCTCGGCCCGGCGCCAGCAGATTGACCTTGAACTCGATCGTCAGCACGCCTGAGTTTTCCGGCATCAGCGAAAACGCCGCATAGCCGCATGCCGAGTCCAGCGCGATCGAAATGACGCCGGCGTGGAGAAAGCCGTGCTGCTGGGTGAGCGCGGCCGAATAGGGCATCTCGATCTCGATGATGCCGGGCGTCACCAGCGTCAGTTCGGCGCCGATCGTGGCCATCGCTTTCTGACGCGCGAAGGATGTCCTGACGCGGTCGTCATAGTCCGGGGCGGGTACGATCTTTGCTGCCATGGCCGCTGCTTTCCTTTATGCGGATAAGCTTATTGCAGAGGCACCGGCGGCAGGCAAATGCTTTTGCTGCACTGCAGCAATCGGCCTCGTCCGCCTGCAGGGGTTTCACATCCGGCAGGGATTGGCGATCTCTGACGAGATTCAGGCCGACCTGCGCAACGCACAAAAGAAAAACCCGTCGGTGCCGCTCAGCGCCGGCGACAGCGAGATGTCCCCTTCGGCACCGATGCGGGCGGCTGCCGCATGGCCGGGAAAACGGCCGTCCCAGAGCGCGCGATGATCGACCGGGACAAATCCGGGGTTGCGGTCGCGGAAGGCCGCGACCTGCTCCCCATTCTCCTCATCGAAGACCGAGCAAGTGATGTAGACCAGCAGGCCGCCTGGCTTGACGTAGGTTTTGGCCGCATCGAGGATCGTCGACTGCTCACCCTTGCGGGCATGGAGCTGTCTTTGCGTCAGCCGCCACTTGGCATCGGGACGGCGCCGCCAGGTGCCGCTGCCAGTGCAAGGCGCATCCACCAGCACGACGTCCATGTGGTTGCCGAGCGGGGCGAGTTCGGACGGTTTGGTGACGATCTGGATATTGCGGTTTTCCGAGCGACGGATGCGGTCGAAGATCGGCGCCAGCCGTGCCTTTTCGGCGTCGTGGGCGAAGACCTGGCCTGTATTGCCCATCGAAGCCGACAGCGCCAGCGTCTTGCCGCCGGCGCCGGCGCAGAAATCCAGCACCTGCATGCCGGCCTCGGCCCCGGCAAGGGCGGCCACCACCTGCGAGCCTTCGTCCTGGACCTCGAACCAGCCTTTCTGGAACGCCGGCTCAGCCTGGACGTTCGGATGCCTGCCGTCGCCGTCGATCGGCGGAATGCGGATACCCTGCGGGGCGATTGCCGCGGGTTTCGCGCCGGTACCCGACAGTTCGGCCAGCACCTTGACGCGATCGGCCTGCAAGGTGTTGACCCTGAGGTCGAGCGGCGGGCGTGTCGCAAGCGCCGCTCCCTCGTCGACCCAGGTCGGGCCAAAGGCTCGCTCGAAAAGCGGCGCGCACCAATCCGGTACGTCTGCTCGTACCGCGTCCGGCGCATCGGCAAGCCGGCGTTCGGCAACTGCCTGAAGCTCGGCGGCGTTGAGCAGCGGCGGTGCGAACTTGTCGCCTTCGAGCGCGTCGTTGAGCGATTGCGCGGTCTGGCCCCATTCGAGAAGCAGGGCACCGAAGCCGATGGCGCGCGGCGTGTCCTCGCCCAAAAGCCAGCCGGCGGACCGCTTGTGGCGCAAGGCATCATAAACGATGTTGCCGATCGCCGCGCGGTCACCGCCGCCGGCGAAGCGATGCGACAGGCCCCAGTCCTTCAGCGCGTCCGCCACCGGCCGGTGGCGCCGGCCGATGTCTTCCAGCACTTCGATGGCCGCAGCCAGCCGTCCGCCCAGTCGCATTCGTCATTCCATCAAATCGAGCACATGATCTCAGCCTGCTCTTAGAGCCTTTCGCGCCTGGATTGAACCCCGCTTCCGCCTGGCGACGACGCGGCAACCCAAACCGAGACCAGCGACCCAACCAGTAAATGCCTCAGGCCGGCGGCAGCAGATCGATCAATAGATCAAAGATCTCTAATATTCGTGACCGGCGACCGCAAGCATGGCACGTGGCGCAATAGCTCTGCTTCCCAAGTTTTTCCGTTGAGAATACTCTTGGCGCCATGATTCGCGGCGCAGAAAAGACGGACCGGCGGATCGCTACGAGGAGAGGGCAATGAAAACTTATCTGGCGGAAGTTCTAGGCACATTTCTATTGGTGTTCATCGGTACGGCGTCGGTGGTTACGGGTGGTTTCGGCGGCGCTCTGCCGCTCGGGCAGGAAGGCATCGGCCTGGCGTTCGGCATCGGCCTCATTGCGGCGGCCTATGCGATCGGCCCCATTTCGGGCGCGCATCTCAATCCGGCGGTGACGCTCGGCGTCTTCCTTGCCGGCCGGCTGCCGGCCAAGGACGTCATCCCCTACTGGATCGCGCAGGTCATTGGCGCCATCCTCGCCTCGCTGGCGTTGTGGATCATTGTCTTCGGCCAGGTTGGCGGACACACTGGCGGCTTCGGCGCCAATGGCTGGGACGTGGCCAAATGGGGTGTCAGCTCGGCGTTCCTGTGGGAAGTGATCGGCACCTTCACCTTCGTCACCGTAATCCTCGGCGTCACGGCTGAAAAGCACTCGACGGCGTTCGCCGGGCTGGTCATCGGCTTGACGCTGGCAGGGTTGCATTTCGCCATCATCCCGGTGACCGGCACCTCGCTCAACCCGGCCCGTTCGATCGGCCCGGCGCTGTTTTCCGGCACTGCCGCGATCGGCCAGCTCTGGCTGTTCATCGTTGCACCGTTGATCGGCGGCGCCATCGCCGGCGTCGTCGCCAAGGCGCGTGTCTTCGAGAAGGACTGAGCTTCGGAAGGTTGAATACAAAGACCAGAATACAAAAGGCGCGGGCATCGTCCGCGCCTTTTTGTTAGCGACAGACGCGTCGAATTCTCATCAGCAGCTCGGCCTCAAAGGCATGATCAATCTCGGCATTTTGGCCAGGATCAGGTGCTTTTTGAGAAACAGGTTTTCAGCACGGTCCGAAATTTCTGCATGGTCTTTTCGGTAGTCTGCGCATCAGCAGCTGCAAAGCCCATGACAAGGCCGTTCTGTTTCGTGCCGTGACGGTACTGAATCGACAAGGCCGATACGTTGATCCCGTGCTGGAGCGCCGCCTCGGCAATCGACGTGTCGTCACATCCCTCGCGGAAAATGCCGACAACCTGGATCCCGGACTCGGTGGCGTGGAAATCCAGCCATTCTCCGAGATGTCTCTGTGAGCTTTCCAGGAAGAACTGCCGCCTGTCCGCGTAGAGACGCCGCATGCGCCTGAGATGGCGGGTGAAGTGGCCCTCGTTCATGAAGTCGGCCAGAGCTGCCTGGGTAAGCAATGGGGCAAACTGGCCGGTCACGCTCATCGCCGATACGATCGTAGGGTCGATGGCCTTGGGCGCCACCAGAAAGCCGAGGCGCATGGCTGGAAACAGTATCTTCGCGAAGGTGCCGACATAGACCACGCGATTTGACGCGCCGATGCCCTGCAGCGCGGGAATCGGCTGTCCTTGAAAACGGTACTCGCCGTCATAGTCGTCCTCGATGATCCATGAGCGCCAGGCCTCGGCCATGTGCAGGAGGTTGAGCCGCTGTTCCATCGGCATGGTTATCCCGAGAGGGTGATGGCAGGAGGGCGTCACAAAAATCATGCGCGGAATGACAGGCGGTGGATCAAGGTCCCACCCCGCATTGCTCACCCGCAGCGGGGCCAGCTTCGCTCCCGCCGAGACGAAGGCCGAACCCGCGCCGTAGTATCCTGGCTCCTCCATCCATACCGTGTCGCCTTCGTCGATCAGCAGCCGAGCAAGAAGATCGAACGCCGACTGGGCACCATTGGTCACGACGATCTGCTCGGGGCTGCACTTCACGCCGCGCGAGGCCGTGAGATAGCGAGCTATGGCTTCGCAAAGCGGAGGATAGCCTTTCACGTGATAGGTTCCGAAAAGGTCGATATGCGCAAATTTTGCACGGCGACTGAGCAGCTTGGACCAGGTGTTGAAAGGAAAGTTGTCCGGATCGGGCATGCCGGGGTGAAAGGCCAGCATGCCGGGCCGGCCATGATGGTAGGGTTGGGCGAGCATGGTCTGCCCACGCAAGGATATCGGGTTCTCGTCCGCTGACGAGACGTGTTCCTGCACCGCTGACCTGGTCGGCAGATCCATCACCACGGAGGGCCTGCGCGGCCGTATGGCCAGGTAGCCTTCCAGGGCCAGTTGGTCGCAAGCGGCAATCACGGTGTTGCGGCCGACGTGCAGGTCCCGCGCCATGACCCGTGTCGAGGGCAGCGCGTGACCGCTCGGCAACACGCGGTGCTCGATCAGGTCGCGCAACTGGACATAGAGCTGCCGATGCAAATTGGCGGGACTGTCGCGGTCCAGTGCAATGCCGTCGATCGGAAAACTGGTCTTCATCGTGGTTCCACAAAATCAGAACGATCTGGTTCTAACAATGGAACCAAAGCAGCCTTAGGCTCAAGAAGAATGCGATCAGGTTCAGATGGGGCTGACCGATGCAAAGCATTAAGGTGGGTGTGATCGGTGCGGGCGGTGTCGCGCAGGTCGAGCACATTCCTAATCTGCTCAGATTGCACCGGCAGTTCGAGATCCTCGGCGTCTATGATCCTTCGCGCAAAGTCCGCGACTTTGTCGGCGACGAGTTCGGCCTCGAGACATTCGCCGATCTAGACCAGCTTCTCGCCATGCCGCTCGACGCCGTGGTCATCGCCTCGCCGGATGCGTTGCACTGGGAACAGGCTCTCGTCGCCCTTGCCAGAGGGCTGCATGTCTTCTGCGAAAAGCCGCTTTGCTATAGCCCCGGGGATATCGACGACTTGATCTCTGCCAGGGATCGCGCCGGGGTGGTGCTTCAGGTCGGCTACATGAAGCGTTTCGATCCGAGCTACGAGGCGGCATTGAAAATGCTGCCGGGCACAGCGCAAACGCTTCGCTACATTTCGGTCGAGGTCAGCGATCCCGACGCGTGGCCGTTCGTGCGGCACCATTCCACATGCCGGGGTGACGACGTCGCGACGGGGCTGGCTGCCTTGACCGAAGCCAGGCAGCGCGAGCAGGTGGACCGCGCGGTGCCTGGATTGGACGATCCCGACGCGTTTCGTGGCTTTGTCGGCGCCTACTGTTCGGCGCTCGTGCACGACGTGAACGCCGTGCATGGGCTGCTCGATGCGCTCGGCGTCGCGGATGGCGAGATTGTCGGCGCCTCGCTTTTCGCGAGGGGCGAAGGCGGCCAGGGCGCAGTGCGGCTACTCGGCGGCCAGGCGCTGTGGAGCATGGCGCATCTGGCCGTTCCGGGGCTCGCCGAATACCGCGAGCGCATCACGCTTTACTTCGATGACGCCGCGCTCGAGCTGGAATTCCCCTCGCCCTATCTCAATCACCAGCCGACGCAGCTGAGCCTGCGGGCAAGCAACGGCCACACCCTCTCCAGCCGGGAGGTTCGAAGCGGCTACGAAGAGGCGTTCGTAGAAGAACTGAAAGGTTTCTGGTCGGCGATCGTCGAAGGGACGCCGGTGCGCAACACGGCCGAACACGCGCGTCGCGACATGGTGCTGCTGGCCGGCCTCGCGCGGCATCACCTTGCCCAATTCAAGCAATCAGGAGTTCGCCCGTGAAGGTTCGCATCGGCATCAATCCGATCACCTGGACCAACGATGACGTGCCGGAACTGGGTGGCGACACTCCGCTCGAGGTCTGTCTTCGCGAAACCAAGCAGGCCGGCTATTCCGGCACCGAGCTTGGCGGAAAGTTTCCGCGCCAATCGGCTGAACTGAGGCCTATCATGGTGCGGCATGGCCTTGCCGTGATTTCCGGTTGGTATGATGGCCGCTGCGACGAGAAGGAAGTCGGTGCGGAAATGGATGCAATCACGCCGCATCTCCAGCTTCTGAAGGATATGGGCTCGACCCATGTCGTCTATGCCGACACGTCGCGGGGGCGCCACAATGCCATTTGGGGGCCCATCTCGCAGCGCCCGGCTCTCGGCCCGGAGGAATGGCCGGCCTATGGCAGAAAATTGACAGCGCTGGCCGAGAGGATGGCGGATTTCGGCGTGCGCATGGCCTTCCATCATCATATGGGGACCATCGTCGAAACCGATGCCGAAGTGGGCTTGCTGATGCGGCACACTGGCGAAGCGGTCGGCCTCCTCTATGACACCGGCCATTCGATATTTTCAGGCGGCGACCCGCTGGCTTTGGTCAAGGCGCACGTCAAACGCGTCGTGCATGTGCATTGCAAGGACGCGCGCAAGCCCGTCCTTGATCGTGCCCGCGCCGAGGACATGAGTTTCATGGGCGCGGTCATGGAAGGGATCTTCACGGTCCCCGGCGACGGGTTCATCGATTATCCGGCCATTTTGCGGGTGCTTGCGGACAGCGGCTACAGCGGCTGGCTGGTCGTCGAGGCCGAGCAGGATCCAAACAAGGCCAACCCGCTGATCTATGCGACAATAGGATTCCAAAATCTGTCGCGCATGGCCAGCGAGGCCGGATTTACAGTCTTGAAATGATCGAGGCCGCGATGCGGCCTCCAGGGAACCAGTGCTGATGAATGAGACTGGACTGAAGGGGCAACTGGACTGCCGACCGTAATTGCGGCGGCGGAAAACAAACAGGAGGTTATTATGTTTTCGCTTGCGAAATTAATAAAGCCTGCGCTCGGCCTGCTGGCCGGCATTACAATGGTGACGGCGGCCACGAGCCTTGCGGCCGCCGACGAAACGCGCGTGGTGTTTGTGACGCATGGCCAGAGCGGCGACCCCTATTGGTCGGTCGTGAAGAACGGCATGGACGACGCAGCCAAGACGCTTGGGGTCAAGGCTGAATATCTGGCGCCCGAAACATTCGACATGGCCAAGATGGGGCAGATGATCGACGCCATCGCGGCCTCGAAGCCCGACGGTATGGTTGTTTCGATCCCCGACGCGGCAGCTCTCTCGGCACCGGTCAAGAATGCCATTGCCGCCGGCATTCCGGTGATCGTCATCGATTCCGGCGGCTCCAAACTGACGCATGACCTTGGCGGCCTGCTGTTCATGGGCCAGGACGAATTCCAGGCGGGCGTCATGGCCGGCGAGCGCATCAAGGCGCTCGGCATCAACAAAGCGGTCTGCGCCAACCATGAAGTAGGCAATTCGAGCCTCGATGACCGCTGTGCCGGTTTTGCCAAAGGTCTCGGTGTCGATGTTCCGGTGATGAACGGCGTCATCGACCCGACCGAAATGAAGAACCGCGTGACCGCCTACATGACCGCTCATGGGGACACGCAGTTCGTTCTTGCAGTCGGCGCCAGCGGTGCCGAGCCGACGCTGGCCGCACTCGATGAAATGGGCCTCGCGGGCAAGGTGAAAACCGGCACATTCGATCTTTCTCCCACGATCCTGCAGGCCGTAGTTGCCGGCAAGATGGAGTGGGGTATCGATGCCCAGCAATATGCCATGGGCTACATCCCGGTCGCCATGTTCGATCTTTGGAAGAAGTACAAGATCGCGCCGATCGCCGACTATCCGACAGGTCCCGGCTTCGTCACCAAGGATACCGCCGCCTCGGTCATAGAACTGGCAAAACTGGGCAAGCGTTGACGGCTCGCGGCCGGGCATCAGCCCGGCCGCTCTCACCGACGAAGGTAGCGCATCAATGACCGTAGAGCTTCGCGACGAGCGGGTCCGCTCCGTCTCCCGCCTGAGCCGTCTTCTGAGCAGGCCGGAACTTGGCGCGGCGGCCGGAACCGTTCTGGTCTTTGTGTTCTTCGCCATCACGGCGGGAAATACCGGGCTTTTCAGCGCCAAGGGGATCATCAATTTCCTTGAAGTCTCCGCCCAGCTTGGCATTCTCGCCGCTCCCGTGGCGCTTTTGATGATCGCGGGTGAGTTCGACCTGTCGGTCGGCTCGATGATCGGGTTTGCCGGCATCCTGATCGCCATCCCTTCGGTGTTCTGGGGCTGGCCGATCTGGCTTTCCCTGCTGTTCTGCTTTGCTGTTTGCGGCTGCATCGGCGCGCTCAACGGGCTGGCCGTGGTCAGAACCGGATTGCCCTCCTTCATCGTGACGCTCGGAAGCCTGTTCATGCTGCGCGGCCTGACGCTCGGCCTCACGCGCGGCATATCCGGGCGAACGCAGGTTTCAGGCGTGCACGAACTGGCCCTGAACGATCCCCTCAACAGCCTGTTCTCGGGACAGGTACTTTCCGGCCCCATCGCCTGGCTTTCGGACATCGGCCTGATCGGCAAACGCGCGGACGGCCTGCCGTCGATCTCCGGCATTCCGGTGTCCATCGTCTGGTGGATCGTCTTGACCTTGGCCTGTACCTGGTTGCTGACCCGCAGCCGCTTCGGCAACTGGATCTTCGCCGCGGGAGGTGAAGCCAATGCCGCGCGCAACCTCGGCGTGCCGGTTGCACGCACCAAGATCACCCTGTTCGTCATGACGGCGATGGCGGCCGCGCTCTTTGCGGCGATCCAGGTTCTGGTCACGGGCTCGGCCGACACGCTACGCGGAACCCAAAAGGAATTCGAGGCCATCATTGCCGTCGTCATCGGCGGCACGCTGCTTACCGGCGGCTACGGATCGGCCGTAGGCGCCATGTTCGGAGCGTTGATCTTCGGCGTGGTGCAAATGGGCATCTTCTACACCGGCATCGACACAGACTGGTTCAAGCTGTTCATGGGTGCCATGATGGTCATCGCGGTGCTGTTCAACAGCTACGTGCGCAACCGCGCCATGAGGAGCCGGTGATGGCCGAGCCCTATGTCGAACTGAAATCGGTCAGCAAGTATTTTGGCTCGGTCGTTGCGCTGAAGGACGTATCTTTCGATGTATGTCTTGGCGAGGTGCATTGTCTGCTTGGCGACAATGGCGCCGGCAAGTCGACGCTGATCAAGACGCTGTCCGGCGTCTATACACCTGACGAAGGTGAGATCCGCGTTCAGGGCAAGCCCGCAAGGTTTGCCTCACCGGCCGATACACGCAACAGCGGCATTGCCACCGTCTACCAGGACCTCGCTCTGGTGCCGCTGATGAGCGTGGCGCGAAACTTCTTTCTCGGGCGCGAGCCGATGCGGAAGTTCGGACTGATCCGGCAGTTTGACACCGAGTTCGCGAACCGCACGGCGTATGACGAGATGTCGGCGATGGGGATCCAGCTGCGCGATCCCGAACAACCCGTGGGCACGCTTTCAGGCGGCGAGCGTCAGTGCCTGGCCATCGCCCGCGCCGTCTATTTCGGCGCCAAGGTTCTGATCCTGGATGAGCCGACATCCGCGCTGGGAGTCCATCAGGCTTCCGTGGTTCTGAAGCTTGTCGTGCAGTCGAAGGCGCGCGGCATCGGTGTCATCTTCATTTCCCACAACGTTCATCACGCCTATGTGGTTGGCGATCGTTTCACGTTGTTGAAGCGCGGCAAAAGCACTGGCACTTACGCAAAAAGCGACATTGATCGCGACCAGTTGCTCAATCTGATGGCTGGCGGCAAGGAACTGGTCGATCTGGAGCAGGAGCTGACCAATCGGCCATAAGCAGCCCGACTTGAAGCGCGCCCGACTTGCCTGACGAGCGCGATACATCCGGCATCACAGCTGAAAGGCACCGCGTTCGCCACGGTTAGGAAGCACTCGCATCTTCTGCAATGGCTCGAGTCGCGTTTTGGTGAGGGCGCGCCAGAAAATAGAATGCGGCGATGTGCGTGATCATCAGCAGCGGTACATAGATGATCGGGATCGCGTAGGTGGCGCCCAGCTGCTCCGCATGTGCAGGGAGGCCGACCTGTATCGCGTGGTAATAATCGACGACGAGGTCGGTCATTCCGACCAGGTTGAAAGCGACGACGAGCGGCCAGAAGAGCTGCGGTAGCCTCACCGTGAGCAGCGCCAGCATCGCCAGCACCCCTGTCGCGAAATCGCCATAGGCGGCGAACACGGCGAAACCGGCTGGCAGATCGGGGCTTACGACGCCCGGCAGGATGAACACGAGGCCAAAGAAGCGGAAGCTGTGCAGCGTGGCGATGGCGCGCTGCGCTCCGACCCGGTCCATTGAGCTCAGCCACGGCAGCCCGTATGCGCCGAAGCAAAGCAGCCACGCGACATAGCCGAGAACGAGATGGATTTGGAACAGCATTTCGGTGGACATTTGGCCTCCTGTCAGCAGCTGGTTCACGCGGCCTCCCAGCCAGTCGATTACCTCTAGGCCCGCTTTCATAGTTCGACTAGCCGGTGTAATCATCACAACCCATGAAGCAGAACTACACAGTCCGACACGGTGCGCTGGAGGGCGTCGAGGCTTTCCTGGCCGTCGCCAGGCGGCGCAATTTCCGCCGTGCCGCAGCCGATCTCGGGGTGACGCCATCCGCCGTGAGCCAGGCGGTGCGCACGCTGGAAGCCCGCATGGGTGCGGCGCTGTTCGTCCGCACGACGCGAAGCGTCGGTTTGACCGAGGCCGGTCAGCGGTTCCTCGACCGTGCGGGCCCTGCCTTCGAGGAACTCGTCGCGGCAGGCGAGGCCGTACGCGACCTTGGCCAACGGCCGACCGGGCTGCTGCGCCTCTCCGTACCCCGCGCCGTCGTGCCGCTGATCCTGGAGCCGATGATCGCATCGTTCTGCCGGGCCTATCCCGAGATCGAACTGGAGATCGCCGCGAGCGACGAGATGGTCGATCTCGCGACCGGCGGGTTCGATGCCGGCATCCGCCTAGGCCAGTTCATCGCGCCCGACATGGTCGCCGTGCGGCTGACGCCAGCGTTCCCCTTCGTCGTCGTCGGCAGCCCGGACTATCTCGAACGCCACGGCCGCCCCGAGCGTGTGGACGACTTGCGCCACCACGCCTGCCTGCGATTGCGCCGCTCGAACGGCGCCCTTGCACCCTGGTCATTCGTCGACGGCAACGAGGCAATCGAGGCGATGGTGTCAGGTCCATTGATCGCGCACGACTATCCGACGTTGCTCGGTGCGGCGATACAGGGCATCGGGCTGGCCCAGACGCCTCGTCCCGTCGCCGCAGGCCCCATAGAACAGGGAAAACTCAGATCGGTGCTGGACGGCGTCGCCGCCACGACGCCGGGCGTTTTCCTCTACCATCCCGGCAAACGCCAGATCCTGCCGAAGCTGCGCGCCTTCATCGATCACCTCAAATACGAGGGGTGAGGCTATGAGGGACGTCGCACCTGCGCCCTCACGCCGTCTTCAGCGTCACCAATAGCGGCCCCCTCATTCGCGCAGTAATTGCCCGCTCGAACCAAAGCTTTCACGGTACAAATATCAAAAATATATAAGTAAAAAATACTACAAGATGGATCATGCCGGTCAGGAATGTCGTTCTTTCAGTACTAAAACTCACGTTGCATATGAAGAGCGCTAAAATCAAAAGCACTGTGTCAGTCGCAGGAAGCCCCAAGGTTAACCCTCTTCCCGTCAGCAGGCTGGCGGCTGCGACCGCCGGTATTGTCAAACCAATTGTAGCGCAAGCGGAACCCATCGCGACATTCAAACCGCGTTGCAACTCATTGTTGAGGGAAGCGCGAACCGCCGAAATGGCCTCTGGCATCAAAACCAGCCCCGCGATCAATGCCCCCACAATACTGTCAGCCTGTGTCACCTGATAGGTAACGAGCGTATTTTCAACACTTGCGGCGACTTGCTCGGCGAGCATGACAATGCCAATCAGCCCGATTAACAGGAGCAAAGTGCTGGCAGAGATGCTTTCGTGAGGGGCAGTTCGCAGCGACACGCTGTGCGCCTGCCCTTCGATAAAGTCGTCTCGGTGCCGGACAGTCTGCGCGAACACAAAACTTGCATAAAGCAGCACCGAAAGCACGCTCACGAAACCAAGTTGAGCTGCTGAAAATGTGCCAGGACCCGTAGTTCGTGTGTAGGTCGGCAGAATAAGCGTCATGACGGTCAGCGCGGCCAGAACCGCCAGATATGCGCTGGTCCCTTGTCGAACGATTGCCTGCTTGCGATGGCGCCAGCCGCCAAGCGTGAGACACGTGCCGACAACGCCGGTAGATGTAATCATCACCGTCGAGAAGACGGACTCACGTGCAAGCGTAGGGTTGTTCTCTCCATGCAGCATCATGGAAACGATGATCGACACTTCGATTGCCGTCACGGCAAAAGTCAGCACCAACGTACCGTAAGGCTCCCCTACACGCCGAGCTACCGCTTCGGCGTGGTCGAGCACCACGAAAATGGTGATAAACATGATCGCACTCGAAAGCGTTCCGACAAGGATCCTGACGCTCGGCGAACCTTCGTCTACCGACAGCCCGCTGGCTCTGACTGCGACAGCCATCACCAAGGCGGCCAACGGCATCGCATAAGAAGTCACCGATCGCGCGAAACCACTCATTCAGGCCCTGTGCGTTTCTGCGAACCTTGCGGAAAGCCTATACTCACGCCGTCTTCTGCGTCACCAATCCCAGTTCCTCGATCATCGCATTGCGCATCAGGAATTTCTGCGGCTTGCCGGTCACCGTCATCGGCAATTCGGAGCGGAAGCGGATGTAGCGGGGGATCTTGTAGTGGGCGATCTGGCCGGCGCAGAAGTTTTTGATTTCCTGTTCGGTGACGATCTGGCCGGGCTTGAGCACGATCCAGGCGCACAGCTCCTCGCCATATTTGGCGTCGGGAATGCCGAACACCTGCACTTCCTTGACCTTGGGATGGCGGTAGAGGAATTCCTCGACCTCGCGCGGGTAGACGTTCTCGCCGCCGCGGATGACCATGTCCTTGACCCGGCCGACGATGTTGCAATAGCCCTCGGCGTCGATGGTGGCGAGGTCGCCGGTGTGCATCCAGCCGTCGCTGTCGATCGCCTCGCGGGTCTTCTCCTCGTCGTCCCAGTAGCCCTTCATCACGGAATAGCCGCGTGTGCAAAGCTCGCCCGGCGCGCCGACGGCGACGGTGGCGCCATCGGCATCGACCGCCTTGACCTCGACATGGGGATGGACCCGCCCGACGGTCGAGACGCGCTTTTCCAGCGGATCGTCGACGCCGCTCTGGAACGAGACCGGGCTGGTCTCGGTCATGCCATAGGCGATGGTCACCTCCTCCATATGCATCAGCGACACCACCTTCTTCATCACCTCGATCGGGCATGGCGAGCCGGCCATGATGCCGGTGCGCAGGCTGGAGAGATCGAAGGACGGGAAGTCCGGATGGTCGAGGAGTGCGACGAACATGGTCGGCACGCCATAGAGCCCGGTGCAGCGTTCCCGAGCCACCGCCTTCAGCGTGGCGCCGGGGTCGAACCCCTCGCCCGGGAAAACCATGGTCGCGCCCTTCGAGACGCAGCCCATCGTGCCCATCGACATGCCGAAACAGTGATAGAGCGGCACCGGGATGCAGAGCCGGTCGTCGACGGTGAGCTTGATCGCCGAAGTGACGAAATTGCCGTTGTTGACGATGTTGCTGTGGGTCAGCGTCGCGCCCTTGGGCGCCCCTGTCGTGCCCGAGGTGAACTGGATGTTGATGGCCTCGCCCGGTCTCAGCCCCTCCGAGATGCGGTCGAGGCTGTCATGCTCGTCGCGCCCGGCCATGGCCAGCACATCACCGAAATTGAACATGCCGGGTGAGTTCTCGTCGCCCATGCGGATGACGATCTTCAGCGCCGGCAGCTTTTGCGCCTTGAGCTTGCCAGGCGTGGCCTTCGCGATCTCCGGCGCCAGTGTCTCGATCATGCCGAGATAGTCGGAGGTCTTGAACTTGGCCGCGGTGATCAGCGCCTTGCAGCCAACCTTGTTCAGCGCGTAGTCGAGCTCGGTCAGCCGGTAGGCCGGGTTGATGTTGACCAGGATCAGGCCGATACGGGCAGTGGCAAACTGCGTCACCAGCCATTCCCAGCGGTTGGGCGACCAGATGCCGACGCGATCGCCCTTTACCAACCCCAGCGCCAGGAAGCCGGCGGCCAGCGCGTCGACCGTGTCCGACAGTTCGCTCCAGGTGAAGCGCTTGTCCTGATCGACGAAAACGGCCGCATCGAGCGTGCCGTATTTGCTGACCGTGTCGGAAAACAGCGCCGGGATTGTCATGTCGAGCAGCGGCACGTTGCGCTCCCCCGAGACATGCGCCTTGCCGTCGACAGGTGCTACGAAAACACCGCCATTGCGCGCTCCGCGTCCGCGCAAACTGGTGGCGCTCTTCAGCTCGTCGAGATTGACTGGCATCGCTCTCTCCTCCCGGGGCTGGCCAAACCTATCAGCCCGAGGGCGTGGTGAAAATCCCGCCGAAAGTCGTGTCGAGGCAACGACCCGGTCAACGATGCTTCGGAGACTCGCGCTTGCTGACGAAGCATCAAAACGCAAAAACCCGCCTGGGCGGCGGGTCACTGGCGCAAATCAGCACCATAGCCAAATTAGTAGCATAACTGCCCTCACAAGTCAATGAAACGCTGCCGGCACAAAGGCATCTACATCGCCGGACCGGCCGTCGTCAGGGTTTTTGTCAAGCTGGGTTCGAAGCGCCGAGGATAGTGGCGGGCGGGAAGGGCCGCCGCTATCCGACCGCTGCCGCTACCTTCACGGCAATGTCGCGCAGGATCGCTTCATCCGCCGCCGCCCGTGTCTTCTTCGACGCCACGAGACAGGCCTGCGATCGCAGCACGAGGCCATCGCCAAGCACCTTGAGATGGTTGGCGCGCAGCGTCGAGCCAGTGGTGGTGATGTCGACGATGACATCGGCCAGCCCCGCGGCCGGCGCGCCTTCGGTGGCACCAAGGCTCTCGACGATGCGATAGACTTGGATGCCGTGCTTCTGCGAGAAGAATTGCTGGGTCAGCCGCCAGTATTTGGTGGCGATGCGCAATCGCCTGCCGTGGCGCTGGCGGAAATCGGCGGCGACATCGTCAAGGTCGGCCATGGTGTCGACGTCGAGCCATATGTCCGGCACGGCAACCACGACATCGGCACTGCCAAAGCCGAGACGGGCGACGATTTCGGCGCGGGTCTCCCAGTCAGCGAGGTTCTCTCGTACCAGATCTTCGCCGGTGATGCCGAGATCGACCGTGCCCTGGCCGATCTCGCCTGATATCTCGGAAGCCGACAGGAACACGACTTCGACATTGTCCAGGCCCTCGACGCGGGCGTGGTACTTGCGTTCGTCGCCGGGCAGGCTGACCGCAAGTCCGGCTTTGGCCAGTGTTTCCAGCGCCTGCTCCTTCAGGCGGCCTTTCGACGGGATCGCGAGCGTGATCATGGCGCCGTCTCCCGCAACGCCTCGATGCGGTCGAGCCAGACGGAAAAGCCGACGCCGGGGATCGGCGTCTTCGCGCCAAGCAAGGTCAGCAGCCGGTCGTAGCGGCCGCCACCGGCCAAGGGCCGGTCACCATTGTCAGCCGCGATTTCGAAAACCAGGCCGGTGTAGTAATCGAGCGGACGGCCGAAGGCGGCATCGTAACGGATTTTTCCGGCCGGCAGGCCATGCGCCTCGATCGCCCTGGCGCGGGCAGCGAACTTCTCCAGCGCGGTATCGAGCGAAAGCCCGGCAGCGCTGGCGAAGGAGGCCAGCGCCTCGGCCGCGCCGTCGAGCGGCACGTCGATCGCCAGAAAACCCTTCAGCGCCGCGAAGGCCTCGTTCGACAGCCGCACGCTGCGCAGTTCGGCTTTCTCGATCAGCCGCCGTGCAATGTCGGATGGCGGGCGTCCGGCGGACGCCGACAGCCCCGCCTCTTCCATGCCGCCGGCGATGTGGGCGGAAAGTCCGTCCAGATCACCGTCGAGGACAAGAGCAGCGACCGAGCCGGAGAGCTGGCCGTTGCGCGGCGGGTTGGCGAGATCGGCGAGTGCCGCCTCAAGCATCGGCGCCGAACCGAAGGCGCGGGCAAGACGCATGCGCCAGCCGCGCGGCAGGCCAAGGGAAGCCAGCACAGCCTCGAAAATGGTCTGGTCGCCGAGCGTGATCGCCAGGGCCTGGCCGGGCAGCACCAAGGAAAGCAGCGCATGCGCGTCCGCCAGCGAGCGGGCATCGGCTTCAGCGGTGTCGCGGTCGCCGAGGTCCTCGATACCGGCCTGGAAGAACTCGTTGCCGCCCTCGCGCCGCTGGCGAAAGACCTCGCCGAGATAGGAATAGCGCCGCGGCGTCCCGGCCTGCGAATTTATGTGGTCGAGACAGACCGGAATGGTGAATTCAGGCCGCAGGCACAATGTCTGCCCCGTCTCGCTTTCCGTCAGAAAGATACGGCGGCGCAGATCCTCGCCGGCCATGTCGAGGAACGGGTCGGCCGGCTGCAGCACCGCGACCTCGACCGCATGCGTGTCGCGGGAGGCGAAGAGGTTGGTGATGTCGGCTGCGATGGCGGGGTAGCGGGAGGTCATCGATCGGATGGGCGCGAGGCACCCCCCTCTGGCCTGAGATGGCCGGCAGGCCAGAGGGGAGTGTTCAAGCGCCACCTTTCGCGCGATCGGCAGCCTGCGCCGCCAAAATCTTCTTCACCTCGGCGACCAGTTCGCCCTCCGCCACCGTCACCTGCGCCGGACGGGCGGCGCGCCATTCGGCGTTGTCTGTGATCTCGGCCGACATGCGCGCGCCTTCGATCAGGTCCTTGATCTGCAGCTCGCCCTTGGCGCGCTCGTCGCCCCCCTGGATGATTGCGACCGGGCAGCCGCGACGGTCGGCATATTTGAGCTGTGCTTTCATGCCGGCGCCGCCGAGGTACATTTCGGAGCGGATGCCGGCGGCACGCAGCTCCGACACCATCTTCTGGTAACGGCCGAGGCTGTCGGTATCCTTGTCCATCACCAGCACCACGACCGGCGCGATCACGTCCGAGGCGTCGAGCTTGCCGAGGTTCTTCAGCGCGGTCATCAGCCTGGAGACGCCGATGGAGAAACCGGTCGCCGGCACCGGCTCGCCGCGAAAGCGCGAGACGAGGCCATCATAACGGCCGCCGCCGCCGACCGAGCCGAAGCGCACGATCTGGCCGTCCTCATTGGGGATTTCAGCCAACAGCTCGGCCTCGAAGACTGGGCCTGTGTAATATTCGAGGCCGCGCACGACGGAACGGTCCATGGCAATACGGTCCTCGCCATATCCGGCCGCCCTGACCAAGGCTTCAATCGTCGCGAGTTCGCCCACACCTTCCTGGTAGACTGCGTTCGAACTGACCATGGCATCCTGGCCGGCCTGTGTATTCCTCGCCGTCGCGAGAAGGACTGCCTCGGCTTGCCCGCTGTTCAACCCGGCGCCCTTGGCGAAGTCGCCTTCGCCTTCCTTGCCGCCATCCCAGCGCCCCGGCCCAAGCAGAAGCCTCACCCCTTCCGGTCCGAGCTTGTCCAGCTTGTCGATCGCGCGCAGCACCGTCAGCCGGCGGCCGGCATTCTCGTCGCCGCCAAGGCCGATCGCCTCCAGCACGCCGTCCAGCACCTTGCGGTTGTTGACGCGGATGACGTAGTCGCCGCGCTTGATGCCGAGCGCTTCCATCACATCCGCCATCATCATCGCCATCTCGGCATCGGCGGCCACGCCAGGCGTGCCGATCGTGTCGGCATCGAACTGCATGAACTGGCGGAAGCGGCCAGGACCCGGCTTCTCGTTGCGGAACACCCAGCCGGAGCGATAGCTGCGATAGGGTTTGGGCAGGCGCTCGTAATTCTCGGCGACGAAGCGCGCCGTCGGCGCAGTCAGGTCATAGCGCAGCGACAGCCACTGGTCGTCGTCATCCTGGAAGGAGAACACGCCTTCGTTCGGCCGGTCCTGGTCGGGCAGGAATTTTCCGAGTGCATCCGTGTATTCGATCAACGGCTGGTCGGCCGGTTCGAAGCCATAGAGTTCATAGACCGAGCGGATCGTCGCCATCATCTTCTCGACGGCGCGGATGTCCTCTGCGCTGCGGTCGGCAAAACCGCGCGGCAGTCGCGCTTTCGTCTTTTCCGATTTGTCGGCCATGAGCTGGATCTTTTTTGTTTGGTAAATGCGGACTTGTTTCAAGTGCGCGTGTCCTAGCCGAAGCGGCTTTGTGCGGCAAGGCCGCCGAGGCGCACCCCATCTGCACTCTCTCAGAGAGATGGGTGCGAGCGCCCGCCTTCGTTTCAGCCGCCCCTGAAACAGAAACGCGCCGAAAGTGAAACAATCCGGCCATGGGCGCGGCATCGTGCCGACACAATCGCAAGGGATAAACGCGCCGAATTGAGGGGTTCGCGGCGATGACCAGCACAGCAAGATTCCATGCCATCGACAGCGATGCCGGCGAATTGCCCGCACGCTTGCGCCCGGCCGACATCCACGCTCCGAAAATGGTCAGCCAGGCTGCCAGGCCGTTCGAAGTAGCCGCCGACGCCGGCAAGGATCCATCCATGCGCGACGCGTTGATGACCGGCCTGCTGGTGATCTATCCAACAGTGGCCACGGTGGTG
This sequence comes from Mesorhizobium sp. M0276, assembly GCF_040321755.1. Classification (NCBI taxonomy): domain Bacteria; kingdom Pseudomonadati; phylum Pseudomonadota; class Alphaproteobacteria; order Hyphomicrobiales; family Phyllobacteriaceae; genus Mesorhizobium; species Mesorhizobium sp. M0276. The sequence goes on from NZ_JAMYSC010000040.1 coordinate 57,830, forward strand.
GCGATCGTCGCCGGCCTGGTGCTGGCCAGTGCCAACGGCACCTGAAGTTACCCCCACCCGCGCCTTCGGCGCGACCTCCCCACAAGGGGGAGGTGGGGAGCCCTATTTCGGTCTTTTGAACGCCTTCCGCTGCTTCTCAACCTCTTTGCGGCAGACGCAGCCCTCGAGATGGTCGTTGACCAGACCCATCGCCTGCATGAAGGCGTAGACCGTGGTCGGGCCGACGAAGCTCCAACCGCGCTTCTTCAGCTCCTTCGAAATCCGGACAGAGACGGCCGTGGTCGGGTTGGCGCGCAGATGCGCGAGATCGACGATCACGGGCCGCTCATCCTTGCCGGGTTCGAACTTCCAGAACCAGGCGGCCAGCGAGCCGAATTCATCCACCATTTCGCGGGCACGCTTGGCGTTGTTGATGGTCGAGACGATCTTGCCGCGATGGCGGATGATGCCGGCATTGCCGAGCAGGCGCTCGACATCCTTGTCGGTGAAGGCGGCGACCTTGTCGAATTCGAAATTGGCGAAGGCTTCGCGAAAATTCTCCCGCTTGCGCAGAATGGTCAGCCATGACAGGCCCGACTGAAAGCCCTCGAGGCAGATCTTTTCGAACAGCCTGCGGTCATCGGCGACCGGCCGTCCCCACTCATGGTCGTGGTAGTGCAGGTAATCAGGCAGATTGCCGTGCCAGAAGCAGCGCGCGACACCGTCGGGACCGGCGAGCAGGCCGGTGTTTTCCTTGTTCATAGGCAAAAATCCGTTCGTTAATATGCTTCTGCGCTGCATTTACTGCGGCTTTACCAGATTCCTGAACCCGGCGGTAACCACACCAAAAAGTTTACTGACACTTGCGCATTTTACGCATTCCGATTCATGTTTCGGTTGCTGCTCGCACGCCAATGATCGCCGAACCGGGAGGACGTTTCCACCCGTTTGTATCAGACGATCAAGGTGCGTTCCGATGAAGACAATTCTGTTTCCCATGCTCGGTGCCATGGCTGTGTTTGCCGCCGGCGTCACGCCCTCGACTGCCGGCGACCGCTATGTCGACAGGCCTCCGGTGATGGTGAGTCCCGACCTTTCCGCCCCTTGGGTGCTGCAGCTCGGCCATGCGCCCGGCATCGTGCGACAGAACCGCCAGATCGTGCAGCAGCAGCCGCGGCTGCGCGCTGCGCAACAGCCCGACCGAGTGCAGACGGCAGCGGTGCAGCCGCCCGCGAAACGTGTGGCCATGCGTCCGCAGATCAACCCGATCTTCCTGCCACAGGAGGTCGACTATGACGGCCCGCAGAAGCCCGGCACGATCGTCATCGACACCACGCAGAATTTCCTTTTCCTGGTCGAGAAGGACGGCAAGGCGCGGCGCTATGGCGTCGGCACCGGCAAGCCGGGCTTCGAATGGTCGGGCACGCACAAGATCACCAACAAGCGCGAATGGCCGGACTGGCGCCCGCCGGCGCAGATGATCAAGCGCGAAGCCGCCAAGGGCCGCTATCTGCCGACCTACCTGGCCGGCGGCATGGAGAACCCGCTCGGCGCCCGCGCGCTCTATCTCGGCACGACCGAATACCGCATCCACGGCACCAACCAGCCGTGGACGATCGGCGGCGCGGTGTCGTCGGGTTGCATTCGCATGCGCAACGAGGACGTGGTCGACCTCTATGAACGGGTCAATGTCGGAACCACCGTCGAGGTGATATGATAGGTCTTGCGAATCACTTGGCCTGCAATGCAATCTGCTTTTGCAGGCCAGTTTAGGGACAACGGGGGACGGGTCGTATGGGGATGCGGCCAGTCAGGAAGGGCAGCACGGGAAACCGCGCTGCCCTTTCCGTTTTGATCGGCGTCTGATCCATAACAAAAAACGCTTTCGTCGGTACGTCGCGCAAGAGGCATGACGGTTCGCTTTCGTGCTGCCCTTGCCGATGTTCTTTTGCTATGTCGGCGGCAACACTCAGAGCAAAAGAGTTCACCCATGCCCCTGTCCGAAGATAGCCGTTATCTCAAGGGCGGCCCGGTTGCCCAGCGCATCATCGCAACTGTCCGCGAGGACGCGGCGATTGCCAAAGCCGAAGGTTTTGCGCCCAAGCTGATCTCGATCACCGTCGGCGACACCGCGGCGGTGGATGTCTATGTGCGCAACCAGCGCGCCAAGGCAGAATTGGCCGGCATCGATTTCGAGGAAAGGCGCTTTCCCGCCACCATCACCGCCGGAGAGCTGGAAGCGGCGATCCACGGCCTGAATGCCGATCCGCGCGTCACCGGCATCATCATTCAGCGGCCGGTCCCTGCCCATATCCCGATCAGGACGCTGCAGGCGGCGGTGCATCCGCTGAAGGATGTCGAAGGCATGCATCCGTCCTCGATCGGCAACATCGTCTACAATCAGCTCGACCTCGCCCCCTGCACGGCGGCCGCTTCGGTCGAGCTGCTGAAGGAGACCGGCCTCGACCTCAAGGGGCTGGAAGTCGTGATCGTCGGCCATTCGGAAATCGTCGGCAAACCGATCGCCTTCCTGTTGATGAGCGAGGGCGCGACGGTAACGGTCTGCCACCACATGACGCGATCGGTCGCCGCCCATGCGCGGCGCGCCGACGCGCTGTTCGTCGCCGTCGGCAAGCCGCGGCTGATCAAGGCCGACATGGTCAAGCCGGGCGCCGCCGTCATCGACATCGGCATCAATTCGGAAATCGGACCGGACGGGACGAGCCGCATCGTCGGCGACGTCGACACCGAAAGCGTGCGCGAGGTCGCCTCCTGGATCACGCCCGTACCGGGCGGCGTCGGCCCGATCACGGTCGCCATCCTGCTGCGCAACACGATGGTGGCGCTCAGCCGCCAGCGCGCGCTCTACGAGGCGACCTACGGCACGGCGGACCGGCTGGCGGCGGAATAACGCCGGACAGGCGGGGCTATTCCGCGGCGATCAGGCTCTCGTCCAGCACGCCTTCCGGCTTTGGCCCGCCATAGGCCCAGTCGAGCAGCTTGATCGTGTGCACGACCGGCAGCTTCGCGGCGGAAGCGATCTGGGTGATGCAGCCGATATTGCCCGTGGCAACGATCGAGGCACCCGTCGCCTCGATGTTTTTCACCTTGCGGTCGCGCAGCTTGGCCGAAATCTCGGATTGCAGGATGTTGTAGGTGCCGGCCGAACCGCAGCACAGATGGCCTTCGCGGGGCTCGCGCACGATGAAGCCGGCCTTGGCCAGCAGCTCCTTCGGCTGGCGGGTGATCTTCTGGCCGTGCTGCATCGAACAGGCCGAGTGGTAGGCAACGACGGTGCCCGGCTTGCGCACGGGTTCGGGCAGGTCGAGGCCCGAGAGATATTCGGTGACGTCCTTGGCCAGTGCCGAGACGCGCGCGGCCTTGTCGGCATAGGCCGGATCGAGCCGCAGCATGAAGCCATAGTCCTTGATCGTGGTGCCGCAGCCGGACGCGGTGATGACGATGGCATCGAGCCCATCTTGCTCGATCGCACGGGTCCAGGCGTCGACATTTTGTCTTGCGGAGGCCAGGGCAGCTTGCTCCCGCCCCATATGATGCACCAGCGCACCACAGCAGCCCTCGCCCTGCGGCACCACGACCTCGATGCCGAGCCGCGTCAGCAGCGAAATCGTGGTGTCGTTGATGGCGGGATCGAGCACCGATTGCGCGCAGCCGGTGAGGATGGCGACGCGGCCTTTTTTGGTCCCCTGCCCGGCATGGATGCCAGGTGAAGCGTTTGGCGAGGCCGCCGGGATCGAGGCCGGCGCAAGCTTGAGCATCGCGCCGAGCGGCTTCAGCGCCGGGACCCTTTCGAACAGACCAATGAACGGCTTGCCCAGCTTCGCAAGCTTGAGCGCAGCGCGAAAACGCGCGGGATAGGGCAGCACCAAGGCCAGCATGGCGCGGGTCAGACGGTCGAGCAGCGGCCTTTTGTAGGTCTCCTGAATATGGGCGCGGGCATGGTCGACCAGATGCATGTAATTGACGCCCGATGGACAGGTGGTCATGCAGGCAAGGCAGGACAGGCAGCGGTCAATATGGGTGACGATCTCCTTGTCGGCGGGACGGCCGTTTTCCAGCATGTCCTTGATCAGGTAGATGCGGCCGCGCGGTGAATCGAGCTCGTTGCCGAGCGTCACATAGGTCGGGCAGGTCGCGGTGCAGAAGCCACAATGCACGCATTTGCGCAGGATCTTCTCGGATTCCGCGACGTGCGGATCGGCAAGCTGGGCAAGGGAGAAATTGGTCTGCATCGCGCTTAGGTCCTAGGCCATGCGGCCGGGATTGAGGATGTTCTTCGGGTCGAATTCCTGCCTCAGCCGATGGCTGAGTGCTGCCAGGGCCGGCGGTTGCGGCTCGAACACCGGCGAGGCAGCGCGATGCGAAGGGGCGGCGCGCACCAGCGTCGCATGGCCGCCGCCGTGTTTCCGCAACAGCCCGCGCAGCAGCGCGGCTTCCGGATCGCCCTGTTCCATGCGCAGCCACACCAGGCCGCCCTGCCAGTCATAGAAGGCGCTGACGGCGGCCTGCATGCGCAAGGCCAGCACCATCTGGTGGCCCGCTCCCGGCGTCATCGACACGCGCCACACCGGTTTCTCGCTGCTGTCGGCGAAGGGCCTGCAATCGCGCACGTCGCGCCAGATCAGCCGTGAAATTTCTCCGGAAATCTCCTCCAGCGGCCCGGCATTGCCGAGCAACGTTTTCAGCGCGGCGATGCGGTAAGCGACCGACGGACCAAAGCCCTCGACACGCAGCAGCGTGGCGGCCTCGCTGCCGAGCGCGCCGCCGGCGACGCGTGCGGCGACGCGCTCCGGCAGATGGGCGGCACTCGACACTTCAGCACTCGAACCGAGCGCCAATGCCATGGCTACTGCGGCCGCATCGTCGAGCAAACCTCGGATTGCGAGCGTGACTTCGGTTTCAGCGGCCGGCAGCACCTTGAAAGTGACGTCGGTGAATACAGCCAGCGTGCCCCAGCTGTTGGCCATCAGCTTTGACATGTCATAGCCGGTGACGTTCTTGACGACGCGACCGCCCGACTTGAAGGCCTCGCCACGGCCGGACGCAACATTGATGCCCAGAATATGATCGCGCGCCGCGCCCGCCTTCAGCCGGCGCGGACCGGAAAGGTTCGCGGCGAGCACACCGCCGATCGTGCCTTTTCCAGGCTCGCCGCCGAGCAGCGGGCCGTAGTCCATCGGCTCGAAAGCAAGCTGCTGGCCGTTTTCCGCCACCAGGTTCTCGATATCGGCCAGCGGCGTGCCTGCCTTGGCCGACAGCACCAATTCAGCCGGTTCGTAAAGCGTGACGCCGGTGAGCCTCGACAGGTCAAGCGTATGTTCGGTTTGCAGCGGACGGCCGATGCCGCGCTTGGACCCATGGCCAAGGATTTCGAGCGGCGCCTCTTCCGCCACGGCCCAGGCGACGGTGGACAGGACTTCGGCTGAAGTGGTTGGCGTGAAGGTGGTCATGAGGAGAACGCGCCAGTCGCGACTGCCGAGATGCCGCGATCCTTGGCGCCCCCCTCTGTCCTGCCGGACATCTCCCCCTCAAGGGCAGGGGAATCGCACATGAGTACAAAGGGACTCTTGTGTGGTGTGCGGAAATCGATTCTGAAAGGAC
>NZ_JAMYSC010000041.1:0-62910 GCF_040321755.1 Mesorhizobium sp. M0276
CGCTACCGGAGCGGACTGTCGAATACATGGCTGAAGGCCAGATATTCCGAGGGACCCGATTTCTGAGCTTCGACGACCGCTTCTGGCGTAACGACGACGTCAGGATGGCGCCAGCAATGTCCGCTTTTGATACGCGGTCAAGTCGGCCGGAATGACCGACATGAGGCGCAAAGCTGACGTTAGCGGCGAATCTGAACCGAATACCCCGTCATCCCGTATTCATGACTTGTGCTTCGAAAGTCGCAAAAAAGGCGGTGTGGAACGCAAGATGCGAGAACACGAAGGCGATTGACTCATTGGGTGATGACGCCGTTGTCCGCAGCACAACGAGCAATTCGATTGAGCCCGGTGCGGTTACGAGCTAGTGCGAGGCCATCAACTGGTCACGTGCCAAAATGACGCCGCTCCTACATTGGAAGTGCGAGATCGCCGTCCGATATTGCGGCGATGAGGCGCCTGTTCAGAATCTAGTGTGGGCAGAGTCGCTCGCCGTCCCCAGTCCTCCGGACGCTGATGACCGCAGCAAACAAATTAAGCTGACGATCCTCCGACGTACCGATAACCACTCGTTGCGCGGCGGGCATATTCCTCCGCGAAGCGCTCACGCTCGAAGAACCAGATTCGTATTGTCCAACCGGTCGCGCAGCATGCTCCAGCCGAGCAACATGTTGGGCGCGTGGCGCAGCAAGGCATGGAACGGGATTGGCGCCGGCGGCCCGAAAGGCAGCGGCAGGTCGCGGGCGTCGGTTCCAGCGGCCCAATCGGCCAGCACCTTGCCCATTGCCGTCGTCATGGCGATGCCGCGGCCGTTGCAGGCACGACCGGCGATCAGGCCCGACCCGAGGTCGATCAGATGCGGCAGGAAATCCGGTTCGACGGCAGCCATTCCGGACCAGCTGTAGGCAAGTGGCGGCAGGTCAGGCAAGTCGAGATGCCGGCCAAGCCGCCGCCAGATCGTCTGCGGCACGCGGCTCTCGGCGCCGGCGCCAAGAATATGCATACCGCCGCTGATCAGCCGGTTTTCGGCGTCGAAGCGGAAGGTGAACAGATTGCGCCTGGTGTCGCCGACACCTTGCCCGCCGGGAAGCAACCGGCTGCGGACTTCGCGCGACAGCGGCGCCGTAGCGACCTGGAAGACTTTCAGCGGGAAATAGGTTCGCTGCAATGACGGATTGAGGGACCAGCCATAGGCGTTGGTGGCGATCAACACCTTGGCAGCGCGTACCGATCCCGAAGGCGTTTTCAGCATCCAATCATCGGCTATGCCATCAACCGAGGTGACGCGCGTCCGCTCGAAGATCTTCGCGCCGGCTTTCTCCGCCGCATCGGCGAGCCCGTGCGCGTATTCGACCGGATTGAGTACGCCGCCAGAACGATCCATCCAGCCGCCGACATAGCCTGGCACGCCCGTCAGCGCCTCGACCTCCTGCCGATCCAATGTGACTGCCGGCCGGCCACGTTGAGCCCATTGCCCGGCGCGTGATTTGACCTTCTCGAACGCGGCGAGCGAATGCGCCGGCTGAATCCATCCGTTCTGCAAGGCGTCGCAGTTTATGCCGTGCCGCCGAATCAGATCGAAGACGAGGTCGGCGCTGCCGGCAGCGAAATCGATCAGCCTTTCGCCACGTGAAGGCCCGAGATGGGCCAGTATGTCGGTCGGGTCCATCTTGGCGAAATTCGGCACGACGAAGCCTGCATTCCTGCCGGTCGCGCCCCAGGCGATGAATTCGGCTTCGAGAACGGCGACGGAAAGCCCTTTCCCGGTCGCGTGCAGCGCGGTCGATAGACCGGAAAAACCGCCGCCGACAATGGCGAGGTGGACATCGAGCCCGCCTTGCAGCGCGGGCCGCTCGCGGCGATTGCGGCTGACCGCATGCCAGAGCGAAGCGTTATGCGTTTCCTGCCGGGGCACGGCATTCATGACCCGGAACTGCTCTTGGCCTGAGCGATCTTCGTCCGCCTGCCGAACCATGGCCGCCGTGGCCTGTCGCCGAACAGGCCGTTCGGCCGGATCAGCAGGATGACGCAGAGCATGACGCCGATGGCGGCGATCTGCAGCGCGGCGGCGCGCGCCTGCTGTTCCGGCGGGAATAGGATGCTGGTCAGCGTGCCTGACCCCGCCCATATCGCCCACACCAGGATGCTGCCGATGACGGCGCCGAGATTGCTGCCCGAGCCGCCGACGATCAGCATCACCCAGACCTGGAAGGTCAGGATCGGCAGGTAATTGTCCGGCGCGATGAAGCCGGTGAAGTGCGCCTGCAGCGCGCCGGCCAGCGCCATGATGGCGCCGCCGACGGCAAAGGCCTGGACGCGGTAGAAACGCGCGCTCTTGCCCAACGAAATCGCTGCCCGTTCGTCCTCGCGCAGCGCCTTCAGCACGCGCCCCCAAGGGCTGCGCGACAGATGCTCCAGAGCGAGGTAGGCGATCAGCGTCACCACCGAAACGACGGCAAGGTTCGACAGGTTGAACAGCAGCGGCGTCTCGGCCAGGCTGCCGAAGGGGCGCGGGATGAAGCCGATGCCGAACGGTCCGCCGGTCAGCTTCTGCGCGTTGAGCGCGACCAGTTGCACGACGACGGCGACGCCGAAGGTGGTGATCGCCAGATAGTCGGATCGCAGCCGCAGCGTCGCCATGCCGGTAAGGGCCGCGGCGATGCCGCCGATGACCATGGCGCCTGCCCAGCCGACAAGGATCGGCAGGCCGAAGCCGCCAAGCCGGGCGGCATCGTCCGGTGTCGTCAGCAGCGCCGATGTATAGGCGCCGATGGCGACGAAGCCGGCGAGGCCGACATTGAACAGGCCGGTCAGCCCCCATTGCAGATTGAGCCCCAGCGTGACCAGCGAAAAAATCAGCGCGGTGGTCAGGAAGAAGGCGCCGTAGCCGAGCAGGTCCATCAGCGTTCCCTCACACCAAACAGGCCGATCGGCCGCACGAACAGCACCGCCATCAGGATGATGAAGGAGACCGCAGCGCGCCATTCGGCGCCGATCAGTTGCACCGCGCCGGCTTCGGCCAGCCCGATGATCAGGCCGCCGAGCACGGCGCCGGGGATGCTGCCGATGCCGCCGAGAATGGCGGCGGCGAACATCGGCAGCAGCATGTCGAAGCCCATGAACGGGCGGATCTGCACCAGAATGCCGACCATCACGCCGGCCACGCAGGCGAGCGCCCCGCCGATGACCCAGGTGACGCGCACCACGCTGGCGACGTCGATGCCGACGATGCGGGCCAGCGCTGCGTTCTGGCTCAGGGCCTGCATCGAGCGGCCGGTCTGCGTGCGCGTCATCAACAGATGCACGCCGAGCACCAGCACGGCGGTCAGCAGCAGCAAGGCGATCTGGTCGGGCGTGATGCGGATGCCGAAGCCGATCGGCATGGCGATCTGAATGGCGCGGCTGAAATAGGTCGGCCGCGAGGTGAAGGTGAATTCGAGCAGGCTTCTCAGCGCCATCGAGGCGCCGAAGCTCGCCATCACCACGATGATCGCCTGGCCTTGCGAGCGCAGCCGCGCGAACAGCACCTTGTCGAGCAGCAGCGCCAACAGGGCGGTGAAGGCCATGCCGACGACCAGTGCGACAATCAGCGGCCAGCCGAAGGAGAGGGGAGCAATGGGTGCCACCTTGCCGACCATCGCGCCGATGGCGCTGACGACGGCCAATGTCGCATAGGTGCCCCAGGCCATGAAGTCGCCATGGGCAAAGTTCGAGAAGCGCAGGATCGAATAGGTGAGCGTCACGCCGATGGCGCCGAGGCCGATCATCGAACCTGTCAGCAGCCCATCGACGATGAATTGCAGGCTCATGCCCCACCTCCTGTATCGGGCTTACGGGGGCGCTGGCCGAGATAGAGTTCGGCGACGACCGGATCGTTCCACAGTTCGGCGGCGACGCCCTCGTGCCGATCCTTGCCTTCGACCAGCACATAGGCGCGGTCGCCGATGGCAAGCGCTGCCTTTGCATTCTGTTCGACCAGCAGGATGGTGAGGCCGGATTTGCGGATGCCAGCCAGCATCTCGAATACCATCGAGACGAATTTCGGCGACAGGCCGGCCGACGGTTCGTCGAGCACCAGCACCTTGGGGTGGACGATCAGCGCCCGTGCGACGGCCAGCATCTGCCGCTGCCCGCCCGACAGGTTGCCGGCGGCGGTTCGCCGCTGGCGGACGAGGTCGGGAAACGCCACATACATCTCCTCGATGCGAGCGGGGATTTCGCGCCGTTCGAGGATGCCGCAGGCGACTTTCAGATTGTCCTCGACCGACATGAGAGGAAAAATGTTTTCGGTCTGCGGTACGAAGGCCAGGCCAAGCCGCACCATGGTGTGGGCGGGGGCGGCAGTGATGTCCTTGCCGTCCAGAAACACCGTGCCGCCGGAGATCGGGACGAGACCGGCAATGGCCTTGATGAAGCTCGACTTGCCGGCGCCGTTGGGACCGAGCACGACGACAATCTCGCCCTTGCCGACGGTGATCGAGGCGCCACGCACGATCGGCACGCCGGGTTCATAGCCGGCTTCGAGATCACGGACATCAAGGACGGTCTCGCTCATGCCGCGCCTCCGAGATAGGCCTCGATGACGCGCGGGTCGCGTGCGACCTGGTCGGCCGTGCCTTCGCTGAGCAACTGGCCGCTCGCCATGACGAGAACGCGATGGCAGAGCCGCGTCACCATGTCGATGTTGTGCTCGATCAGCAGGAAGGTGATGCCGCGCGCGTTGATGTCGCGAATGCGGTCGATGATGACTTCGAGCAGCGTTGCATTGACGCCGGCTGCCGGCTCGTCGAGCAGGATGATCGCCGGGTCTGCCATCATGACGCGGGCGAGTTCGAGCAGCTTGCGCTGGCCGCCGGAAAGCACGCGCGCCGGCTCATGCGCGAGATGGGTGAGGGTGACCAGTTCCAGCAGTTCGAGCGCCTTTGTCCTGGCGGCTCTTTCCTGCGCGGCGACGCGCCATGGCGTCACGAAATTGGCGAGCAGCCTTTCGCCGGCCTGACCCTGTGCCGCCAGCATGATGTTTTCGATCAGTGTCAGATTGGGCAGCGGGCGCGGGATCTGGAAGGTGCGGCCAAGGCCACGACCGATGCGCAGATGTGCGGCTTCGCCCGAGACAGGCGTGCCATTGAGAAGGATCTCGCCGCTGGTCGGCAATATGCTGCCGGCGAGCAGATCGAACATCGTCGTCTTGCCGGCGCCGTTGGGGCCGATCAGGCCGAGGATTTCTCCAGCCCGGACGTCGAACGAGACATCGTTGACGGCGACAAGGCCGCCGAACCGCCTGACGACATTCCTTGCCGTCAGAACCGGCGCGCGGGTTTCCCCTTGCCGTTTGGCTGCCTCGCTCATCAAACCCTCTGGCCGAAGACGATCGTTGCCGTCTCCTGATTATGATTTGTGATCACACTTGCTTTGATCACGCTATTCGGGTTTAATTTCATCCGCAAGCCGAAAACCGGCCAAGAACGGAATTCCATGCAGAAGGCTGCCATCGAAAAGAACAACGAGGCGATCGCGGCCCAGCTTGCGCCGGTCGGCCGCGAAACCGTGCAGGACCGTGTCTATTCCGAACTGCGCCGTGCCTTGATCGGCGGCCTGTTCGAGCCGAGCCAGGTGCTGACCATCCGTGGCTTGGCTGACGCCTTGGTCACCTCGACTATGCCGGTGCGCGAGGCGCTCGGCCGGCTGATCACGGAAAAGGCGCTGGAGGCGCTGCCCAACCGTTCGGTGCGCGTGCCGCCGATCACACTGGAACGCCTCGATGATCTCCTGCGGGCCCGCATCCTGATCGAGGGCGAGGCGATCGCGCTGGCCGCGCCCCGCATGGGCCCGCGCCAGATCGCCACCATCGAGACCATTCTCGGTGAATGGGACGAGATGCGGGCATTGAAACACAAGAAGGACGTCGATCGCGAAGTGACGCTCAACCAGAGCTTTCATTTCGAGATCTACCGCTCCTGCGGCTCGGCCGTGCTGATCCCGATGATCGAGAGCCTGTGGCTGCAATCCGGCCCCTGCATCCGTGTCGCAATCTACGCCTTCTCGGAGGCCGGCGAGGTCGACACCGCCCAGTATCACCGCCGCATCGTCACGGCGCTGTCCACGCAGGACGCGCAGGCGGCGCGCGAGTCGCTGGTCGCCGACATCAGTCGACCCTTCACCTTCCTGCGCAGCAAGCTGCAAGCTGCCGCCGCGAAAGACCAGACATGACCGCCATCAGAATCACCGAGCCGCGCTCGCAGCTTTCCGTCACGGCGCTGTTGCTGCCCGAGAAGGCACCGGAAAACGCCGCCTTCCTATCGGAATATCTCGGCATGCCACGCGTCGTCCCGGGCATCCATGCGATGTGGACGGGGCCGGAAATCTCCTGTCCGGTTCCCGCAGCCGATCTCGAGGGCCAGGCCTATGCCAGGCCGTTGCCGGCCGAGAACGCGACGCTGAACCCGCAGCCGGGCGATATCGTGCTGTCCTATGTGCCGCCACGCATGTGGGGCGGCAACCCCAACGCGATCTTCGATATCGGCCTGTATTACGGGCAGGGGGCGCGGCTGCTGTTTCCGATCGGCTGGCTGGCCGGCAGCGTGGTGGCGCAGGTGCCGCCTAAGGAGCGCGAACAGTTCGCCGCCGCATGCGGTGTTATCCGCCGCAATGGCGCCTGTGACATCACTTTCAGCCTGGTGGAGGCCTGAAATGGCTGACGACAGTTTCGAGCTGTTCGATCTTCGCGTCGAGGCGGTCATCCCCGAGGGAAAACCGATCTACTGCGGTGCCAAGGCTGGCGACTATTTCGAGCTCAAGGGCGAGATGCTGTCGATGCCGGCAGGGCAAGGTTTCTCGATTTATTCGCTCGCCGCCGTGCTGCCGCTGCTGGCGGCGAAGCAGCGCCCGACGGACAGGAACGACTGGATGACCTCGGACGCCGAGATCGCTTGTCCCGATCCCAATTGCGCCAGCCGATTGCGGATCGTCAGGATGGGCAAGCGGCGGTTCAACCATGCCGAAACCACGGCCGTGCCGCTGCCGAAAGAGAATGACCTGACATGACCACCAAAACCTTCGAACTCGGCCCCGGCTACATGATATCGCGCGTCATTCGTGGCGGCTGGCAGCTGGCCGGCGGCCACGGCGCTGTCGACCGCAGCCAAGCGGTGGCCGACCTGATCGCAACCTTCGACGCCGGCATCTGGACCTATGATTGCGCTGACATCTACACCGGCGTCGAAGAGCTGATCGGTGCCGCGCGCCTGCGGCTGGCCAGCGAGCGCGGTCTCGATGTTGCCGCCAGGATGAAGGTGCACACCAAGCTGGTGCCCGACCTTGAACGACTGGCCAGCATAAGCCGCGACTATATCAGGGGCATCGTCGACCAGTCGCTGCGGCGGCTGAAGACCGAGCGGCTCGACCTCGTGCAGTTCCACTGGTGGGACTATGCGCAACCTCGCTATGTCGATGCGATGGGCTGGCTCGATGAACTCCGGTTGGAAGGCAAGGTGCGCAATCTCGGCACCACCAATTTCGACACGCCGCGGCTGGCCGAAATCCTCGCCGCCGGCATCCCGCTGGTCAGCCAGCAACTGCAATACTCGGTGCTCGACCAGCGGCCGAGCAAGAGCCTGGCGGCAGTCGCTTCGAAGAACGGCGTCAGCTTCCTCTGCTATGGCTCAGTCGCTGGTGGTTTCCTCAGCGACAAATGGCTTGGCGTGGCCGAGCCCGCCACGCCGCTCGAAAACCGTTCCCTGGTCAAATACAAACTCATCATCGATGATTTCGGCGGCTGGGACCTGTTACAGGAGCTGCTTCAGGCGCTGAAGGCCGTTGGCGATCGCCGCGGCGTCGACATCGCCACCATCGCCAGCGCCTGGGTGCTCGAACAGCCGCAAGTCGCCGCTGTCATCGTCGGCGCTCGTAACCAGGCGCATGCGCTCGCCAACGCCAAAATCATGGATATCGCGCTCGATGCCGAGGATCGGGCGCGGATTGCAGCCGTCATCGCGCAAGGCACTGGCCTTGAGGGTGATGTCTACACGCTGGAGCGCGACCGTCACGGCCGTCACGGCTCGATCATGCACTACAACCTCAATGCGGGGAAGAAATGAGCGGCGAGCGCTCCCTGTTTTCACGCGCCAGCGCCGAGGTTATCGACCTGCATCGCTTCTTCGTCGACTGGTTCGTTGCCGCGCGAGCCAACACGGCAGACTTCGGCCGCTTCGAACGCGCCATGGGCGAAGACTTCAGCATGGTGGCGCCGGACGGCCAGGTCCTGGATCGGGACGCGGTCGTCGATCATGTCCGTACAAGCCGCGCCTCTTGCGACGACGGTTTTGCCATTTCGATCGACGACATCCGGCCCGGCTGGCAGGACGCCGATACCATCGTCGTCCTTTACGTCGAGGCCCAGCTGCGCGGCGGCAAGCGCAGCCGCCGCCAGTCGAGCGCCGTCTTCACCACCAGTTCATCGGCGCCCAACGGCGTCGAATGGCGGCATCTGCATGAAACCTGGCTGCAGGTGCCGGAACGCTGAACAGGCTCCAGAGATCAAATACAGTTGAGTAACGAAAGGGGAACAACAATGACAAAGACGATACTCCAACTCACCACAGCACTTGCTCTTGTGACGATGGCGGGTGCGGCACAGGCCGCCGACTGCAAGATCACCGTTGGCCTTGTCATGGAACTGACCGGCCCGGCCGGCGAATACGGCCAAGCCGGCGCCAAGTCGGTGGAGATGGCCTTCCGCGACATCAACGACGCCGGCGGCGTGCGCGGCTGCGATCTGGCAACCGACACGCGCGACAGCCAGAGCCAGGGCAACATCGCGGTCGACGCCGCCACCCAGCTGGTTCAGGTCAAGAAGGTGCCGGTCATCATCGGCGGCATCATTTCCTCGGTGTCGATCCCGATCCTGACCTCGGTCACCGCACCGGCCAAGATCGTCCAGGTGTCGCCGGCGTCATCCTCGCCGACGCTGACTGCGCTCGGCCGCGACGGCAAGACCAACGGCATCTTCTTCCGCACCATCACCTCGGATGCGCTGCAGGGCGTCGCCGCCGCCAAATACGCCATAGACAAGGGCTTCAAGAAGCTGTCGGTCATCCACGTCAACAACGACTTCGGCGTCAACATGGTGGCCGAGTTCTCGCGCGCCTATAAAGCGCTCGGCGGCACCATCGTTTCCGACACGCCCTACAATGAAAAGCAGTCGAGTTATGCCTCGGAAGTCACGGCGGCAATGGCTGGTGAACCAGACGGCCTTTATCTCGTCAGCACGCCGGTCGACGGCGCAACGGTTGCCCGGACCTGGATTTCGCAAGGCGGGGTGCAGAAATTCCTGCTCAATGACGGCATGAACAGCCCGGACTTCATCGAGTCCGTCGGCGCCGATTACCTGAAGGAAGCTTACGGCACATCCTCCGGCACCAGCCCGACCGCCTCGACGGAGTATTTCACCAAGAACTACAAGGAATTTTCCGGCATCGAACCGTCCAACCCGGCGGCCGACCGCTCCTACGATGCCGGCGCCATCGTTGGCCTCGCAATCGCCATTGCCGGTTCGGAGGATCCGGCCAAGATCAAGGACGCGATGTACAAGGCTGTCGATCCGGCAGGCACGCCGATCTTTGCCGGCAAGGAAGGGTTCGCCAAGGCGCTCGGCCTGATCAAGGACGGCAAGCCGATCCGCTATGAGGGTGTCATCGGCCCGGTCGCCTTTGACAAATTTGGCGACATCACCGGCCCGTTCCGGCTGTGGAAGATCGTCGACGGCAAGGTGACCACCGATGGCGAAATGACCACCGACGATGTCAACGCGCTGCAGGCCAAGCTTCAGTAGAATGACTTTTCGTCCGGCGTCGATCCGACCTCATCGCGATCGATGCCGGACGGTCGGCCCTGTCCACATTGTCCACGGATGGTCAAGCGGCGCATGCACGGACAAGGGTTCGACCAGGCCAGCGATCATGGGTTAGGATTGGCCGATGTCGCCCGAAACCCAACAGCTTCTATCCGCTATCGACAATCGGCTGGGTGCGGGCGGCGTGCTCGCCGGCGCAGATGTGAACCAGCGCTATCGCGACGATCCCGACGGTAAGCTCGGCGCGCTTCCCGAAGCGGTGCTGCGCCCGCGCGACACGGAGGGCGTCGCGGCGGCGCTCGCCGCATGCAACGATCTCGGCCAGCCGGTTGTGGTGCAGGGCGGACGCACCAGCCTGGCAGGCGCCGCGCGTGTGCAGCCGGGTGAGGTGGTGCTCTCCCTGGAGCGCATGACCGGGCTCGCAGTGCCGGATCGCCAGGCTGCCAGCATCGTCGCCGAAGCGGGCGCGACGCTGCAGGCGCTGCAGGAGGCAGCCGATAGCGCCGGGCTGATGTTCGGCGTCGATATCGGTGCGCGGGGCTCCGCAACGATCGGCGGCAATGTCGCCACCAATGCCGGCGGCATCCGCGTGCTGCGCTATGGCATGTACCGGGCGCAGGTTCTGGGGCTGGAAGCCGTCCTTGCCGATGGTAGCGTGCTGACTTCGCTGAAAGGTCTGCCCAAGGACAATTCCGGCTACGACCTCAGCCAGCTCTTCATCGGCACGGAAGGAACTCTCGGTGTTGTCGCCCGCGCCGCGCTCAGGCTGCATCCGAAGCCCGCGTCCGAGGTGAACGCCTTCTGCGCGCTCTCCTCGCTCGATGCGGCGATCGCGCTGCTTGGGCTGCTGCGGCAAAAGCTCGGCCCACTGCTGTCCGCCTATGAGGTCAATTTCGCGCCGCTCTATGACGTCATGGTCGCCAGCATGGCCATGCGGGCGCCGCTGCCCGCGGGCTCGCCTGTTTATGTGCTGGCCGAGATACAGGGCAGCGAGCCAGAGCGCGACGGCGAGCGCTTCGCCGAAGTGCTGATGCAAGCGGTCGAGGACGGCGTCATCGACGATGTCGTCGTCTCGCAGTCGTCGCGCGAATTCCGAGCCCTTTGGGACGTGCGCGAAGACGCCAATCGCGTCCTGTTTTCGATCAAGGATCTGATCGGCGTCGACATCAGCATCCCGTTGGCGCGGATGGGAAATTTTCTGCAAGAGGCGCACGCTGCCATCCATGCCGTCGACCCCGGCGCCGACATCTATGTCTTCGGCCATCTCGGCGACGGCAATCTGCACTATCAGGTACGCACGGTCGATCCTGCGGCGGCGTATGACATCGTCTATCGCGGCGTCGCGGCGGCCGGCGGCGGCGTTTCGGCCGAACATGGTATCGGCCTCGACAAGAAGAAGTGGCTGCATCTGGTCCGCAGCGACGCCGAGATCGCGACGATGCGGCGGCTGAAGACGGCACTTGACCCCAGAAACATCCTCAATCCGGGACGGGCCTTCGACCTCAACCCCACTGCCTTCTAACGATGACAATTGCCCTGTAACTCAAGTCCGTTCCGTCGCGACCTGCCTCGGAATAAGAAAGCGGGCGGCAAGCACGCAGAGCAGCACGGTGAACATCAGGATCAGCGCCACCAGCGCATTGATGTCGGGTGAGAAGCCAAGCCGCATCATCGCCCAAAGCCTCACCGGCAGCGTGCTCTGCGTGCCGGTGACCAGGATCGTGATCATCGTCTCGTCGAACGACAGCGCGAAGGCCAGGATGGCGCCGCCGACCATGGCGCTCGATAGGTTCGGCAGGATGATGCGCCAGAACGTCTGCCAGCCCGTGGCGCCGAGATCGTAGGACGCTTCGACCAGCGTGCGGCTCATCGACTGCAGCCGCATCAGCACCGTGCGGTAGACGATCGCCAGCACGAAGACCGTGTGCCCGATGACGACCGTAAAAAGGGACCGTTCGAGGCCGATTTCGCGGAAGAAAATCAGCAGCGCCAGACCGCTGATGATCGGCGGCATCAGGAATGGCAGGAAGATTATGAACTGCAGGATCGAACGCCCGGAACGCCGGCCGTGATAGTAGAGCGCCAGCAGCGTTCCGCTGACCACCGACAGGATGACAGTGCAGACACCGACAATCAGCGTGGTGCGCAAGGCGGCCAATATGTCGTGATTTTCGGCCAGCGCGACATAGGTCGAGAGGGTTGGCGACGACCAGTCGACATTGCCGTGCGCAATGGTGAAGAATGAAGACACGATTGGCACGAACAGGGGGCTGTAGAGCAATACCGCAACCAGTGTCGTGATCGCAGCCAGAAAGATGGTGGACAACCGGGGCAGGGCGCTCATATCGAAATCCCCCGGTGGCGCCCGAAGCGTTCGCCGACGAGGATTGCCGCGATCACCACGACTGCCAGCGCCACCGACAGTGCGGCGCCGAACGGCCAGTTATAAGCCGTGCCGAACTGGCTGTAGAGGATGCGGCCGAAGGTGAAGCCGCTGATCCCGCCGACCATCTGCGGCGTCAGGAAATCGCCGATCGCCAGCACGAAGACGAAGCTCGCCGCCGAAGCGACGCCGGGCAGGCTCAGCGGCAAGGTGATGCGCAGGAATGTCTGCAGGCCGCTCGCGCCGAGATCGTCGGACGCGCGCAACAGGACCTGCGGAATCCGTTCCAGCGACAGGAAGATCGGCAGGATGGCGAAGGGAATCAGAAGAAGTGTCAGCGTCAGCAGGATGGCATTCATGTTGAACACGAAAAGCGTCGACGGTTCCTGCAGGATGCCGAGCGCCACCAGCGCCTTATTGAGAAAACCGTTGAGGCCGAGGATGCTGCGGATCGCATAGATCTTGATGACGTAGCTCATTAGCAGCGGCACCAGCAGCAACATCAGCAGGGCGTAGCGCCAGCGGCCTTTCAGCGTCGTCAGGAAATAGGCGGCGGGATAGGCAAGCAGCATGCAGATGATGGCCACCGAGACGCACAGAACGATGGTATTCCAGAATACCGGGAGAAAGATCGGATCGGTGAAGAACCTGACATAGTTGCCCAGTGACAGGCCGTAGACAATCGTGCCCTGGTCGACGCTGAAGAAACTGTAGCCGAGGAAGATCGCCAGCGGCACCAGGACGAAGACCACCGGCAAGGCTAACGCCAGCACTGTCACCAGCAGCGACAGCCGTTTTTGCGCAGGCTGCGTCGAACCAGCTTCGCTCATGCCAGCACCAGATGGCCTTCATGCGGCGCAAACGAAAGCGATACAACCTCGCCGGGTTTCAGGGTGCTGCCGTCGACCCGACTCGGCACGCGCAGCCGCAGGTGTTGCGCAGCATCGTCGGCGCCGGCCGCGATGGTGACGACCGTGGATGAGCCGGCGAAGGCCATGTCGGAGGTCGTGCCGGAAAAGCGGTTGTCGGTGTCCTTCGCGTCCGCAAGATGCAAGGCCTCGGGACGGAATGCCGCGTAGGCGCTGGCACCATCCGCTGCTGCTTTCAAATAAGGCTGGTTCCTGATCGAACAAACCAGTCGGCCAAGCGCCGTCTCGATCGACCGCAGCTCGCCCTGGACGGCCCCAAGTTTTCCGGCCACCAGATTGTTCTCGCCGAAGAAGCGCGCGACGAACTCGCAATTCGGCTTGTAGTAAAGCTCATGCGGTGTGCCGAGCTGGCGGATATGGCCGGCTTCCATGACGCAGATCCGATCGGCCATGCCGATGGCTTCTTCCTGGTCGTGGGTGACGAACAGGAAGGTGGTCTTGATTTCGCGCTGGATGGATTTCAGGAACACCTGCATCTGCCGACGCAGTTCGAGGTCGAGTGCGGCCAGTGGCTCGTCGAGCAGGATCAGGCGCGGCTGGCAGATCAGTGCACGGGCGAGCGCGACGCGCTGGCGCTGGCCGCCGGAGAGCTGTGCGGGAAAGCGGTCGGTGAAACGCCCGAGTTGGACCAGGTCCAGCGCCTCCGCGACCCGACGCGCAATCTCCTTGCGCTGGATATGGCGAACCGAAAGCCCATAGCCGACATTGCCGGAAACCGTCAGGTGCGGAAATAGCGCATAGTCCTGAAATACGGTGTTGAACGGTCGCTGGTTGATCGGCATGCGGCTGATGTCTTGGCCGTCCAGACGGATCTCGCCAGATGTTAGCGGCTCCAGCCCGCCGATCAGCCGCAACACCGTGGTCTTGCCGGAGCCCGAAGGCCCGAGCACGGTGAGGAACTCACCGTCGCGGATCGATAGGTCGATGTCGTGCAGCACGGGGACCGTGCCGTAGGATTTCGAGACGGACCGCAGCGTCAGCAGGTCGGCATTCTGGTTCATGAAATACTCTCGCATACACTTCGGCGGTCCGGAACCTCCGGACCGCCGGGTCCTTCAAAGGCATTGGGCGGACAAGATCAGGGCGTCGCCTTGACCTCGTTCCACATGTCCGACCGCTTGAGCGGATCCTCGACATTGTTGAGCCAGACCAGCTTGTCGTTGCCGCCGGCGCTGCTCGACTCGACCACGGTGTTGCCGAAGCCGGTGCGCTCGGAAAGCGCGCCGCTGACCTTCTTGCTCAGCATGAAATCGATCCATTTCTCGGCCGCTGCATTGTCGCGGACGCCCTTGGAAATGACCCAGTTGTCGAGCCAGGCGAGCGCGCCCTCGCTTGGATTGACGTAGGCGACATGGGCGCCGATCTTCTGCAGCGCCTTGACCTGCTGCTGGCCGTAATTGGCCCAGATCAGGGCCACGTCATTGTTCTGGTAGATCTGCTGCGCCTCGTCGGCGGTGGTGTAGAAGCTCAGCACGTTGCGCTTGAGTTCGACCAGCTTGGCCTTGACCGCCGCCATCTGCTCCTCATTGAGATTGAACGGATCCTTGTAGCCGAGCGTCAGCGCGGTGAACGAGAAATTGTGCTCGCCATTGTCGTAGGCCAGCACCTTGCCCTTGTAGGCCGGGTCCCACAGAACCGACATCGAGGTCGGCGCCGGCTTGACCTTGTCGGTGTCGTAGATCAGCCCGATCGAATCGAAACAGAACGGAATGCCGTAGACCTTGCCGTCCTTGGTGTCGCCGCTGACTTGAGACAGATCACGGAAGCGCGACAACACTTCCTTCTGGTTCGGCAGCTTCGTCACGTCGATTGGCGACACGAGGTCGGCCTTGATGTAACGCTGCAGCTGGGCGGTGTTGACGGCGAAGACGTCAAAATCCTGGCCTTCGCTGCCCTTGATCTTGGCCCAGATCTCGTCATCGCTGCCGATGAAGACGACATCGACGCCGATGCCGGTCGCGGCGGTGAAGTCCTTGACCCAATCGGCATCGGCGTAGCCGTCCCAGGCCAGAACCCGCAGGTTCGCGGCGAGCGCCGCCGATGTCATCAGGCCGATGCCGAGCCCGATTGTTGCCATTCTTAGAAACAGTTTTTTCAGTCCCATTTTCAATCTCCCATTGTCGTTCTGGTGGACCGCAGTTTCCGGACTTTCGCCGTCACAGCTGGGTGACCGCGACCAGTCCCTCGTCCGGCACCGACACCATCCGGTTGCGCAGTGACTTGCCGAATGTCTGTGCCTGGATTTCATATTCGTCGCCGGAAGCCGTCTTGACGCCAGAGGCGTAGCTCATCACCGCCGCGCCGAAGAAATAGGCATGCAGGTCGCCCGCCCTGCGGTGCATCGGGTAGCGGAAATGGAAGTGTTCAAGATTGGCGATCGAGTGCGACATGTGCGCCTCGCCCGACAAAAACTCCTGCTCCCAGATAATTGTGCCGTCGCGCAGGATGCGCGAATGGCCGCGCACTTCGTCGGGCAGGTCGCCGATCAGCAGCTCCGGGCCGATCGAGCAGGAGCGCAGCTTGGAATGGGCGAGATAGAGATAGTTCTCGGCTTCCGTGACATGGTCGGAGTATTCGTTTCCGAGCGCATAGCCGATGCGGTAGGGGCGGCCGTCCGGCCCATTGAGATAGAGGCCGACGATCTCGGCTTCTTCGGCCCCGGCGCGTGCGAAGGCCGGCATCGGCAGCGGCGCACCTGGCGGCACGACACAGGTGCCGACGCCCTTGAAGAACCATTCCGGCTGAATGCCGATCTGCCCGGCGGCGGGCTTGCCGCCGTCCAGGCCCATGCGGAAGATCTTCAGCGAATCCGATTCCTCGGCATCCTCGCCATGGGTCAGCACATGCATCTTGTCGCGTGCGGCCGCACTTCCGGTATGGGTCAGTCCCGTGCCGGTGACCAGGAAGCGCGCCGGCTCCGGATGGTCGACCGGGGCCAGCACGCGGCCATCGCGCGACAGCTCCTCATAGTCGACCGTCGCGGTGCCCGTCCGCCTCTCGACCAGCGCTGCGATGGACGCGCCCTCGGCGATCGCCGCTTCGGCCAGTTCCAGCACGGTGCTGGTCTTGTCGAGCGGATGCAGATGATTGCCGTCGTCGGAGACACGGCCAACCCGTCTGCTGCCATCGGCCATTTTGAACTGAACAAGACGCATGAACTAACCTTCTTTCCCTAGGGCCGTGCGGGTCACACCCAGCCCGCATCGACGATGAACTGCTGGCTCGTGCACATGCGGCTGTCGTCGGCTGCGAGGAACAGGGCCATGCGCGCGATATCGGAGGGTTGCAGCCGATCGGGCAGGCACTGCCTTTCCTCGATCTGGCGTTCGCCGGCCGGGTTCAGCCACAGGCGCATCTGGCGCTCGGTCATCACCCAGCCCGGCACCATGCAGTTGACGCGGATGCGCTCGGGGCCGAGTTCGCGGGCCAGCGCCCGCGTCATGCCATAAACGGCGGCTTTGGCGGTGACATAGGCGGGGCAATCCGGATCGCCGACCATCCAGGTGATGGAGCCGAAATTGATGATCGAGCCGCCGCCCAGCGTGCTCATCTGTGCACGCACAGCCTGCGCGGCGAAGAACTGGTGGCGCAGATTGACCGCCATGCGGTCGTCCCAATAGGCAACCGTCACGTCCTTGCTCTGGTGGCGATCGTCATTGCCGGCATTGTTGCACAGGGCCTGGATGGGGCCGTTGTGCCGCATCGCCTGCACCGTGGCTGCCTGCAACTCTTCGACGTTGCGCAAGTCGCAGGGAATGAACAGCGGCGCACGATGTCCCTCGGCTGCGATCGCGTCGACCAGGCGCCGTGAAGGCTCCTCGGCCATGTCGACAAACGCGACACGGCTGCCTTGCGCGCAGAAATGGCGTACCAGGCTTTCGCCGATGCCGCTGCCGCCGCCGGTTATGAAGACACTGCGGCCCTTGAGGCTTGGATAGACCGCGTAGCCGATTTCATCCGTCATCGCGCGCCTCTCTAGTGCGAATGCCGAGGAATGCCGGCATCGCGCCGGCCGACGAGAAAGTCGAAATCGCAGCCCTTGTCTGCTTGTAGGACGCGCTCGACATAGAGGCTCTGGTAGCCCCCTTCCGGCGGCGCCGGCGGCTTCCAGTCACGCCGGCGGATTGCCAGCTCGTCATCCGATACCAAGAGCTCCAGCCGGCGGCCGGCGACATCGAGCTCGATGAGGTCACCGTCGCGCACCAGCGCAAGCGCGCCACCGGCCGCGGCTTCCGGCGCCACATGCAGAACCACGGTGCCGTAGGCGGTGCCGCTCATGCGCGCGTCCGAAATGCGCACCATGTCGGAGATGCCCAGCTTGAGCAGCTTCGCCGGCAGCGGCATATTGCCGACCTCGGCCATTCCAGGATAGCCGCGCGGCCCGCAGTTCTTGAGAACCATCACCGAGGAGGCGTCGATGTCCAGCTGCGGATCGTCGATGCGCGCGTAGTAGTGCTCGATGTTTTCGAACACCAGCGCCTTGCCGCGATGCTGCATCAGCTCGGGCGTTGCCGCAGACGGCTTGATGACCGCCCCATTGGGCGCCAGATTGCCGCGCAGAATGGAGATGCCGCCCTCCTTGGTCAGCGGCTGGCTCAGCGGCCGGATCACCTCGCTGTTGTAGTTGGGCGCGCCGTCGATCAATTCACCGATGGTCTTGGTGCTGACGGTCATGGCGTCGCGATTAAGAAGCCCCACCTGATCAAGCGACGCCATGACCGCAGCTAGCCCCCCGGCGTAGTAGAAATCTTCCATTAGGAACCGGCCCGACGGCATCAGGTCGACAATGGTCGGAACGCCGCGACCAAGGCGGTCCCAGTCATCGAGACTGAGATCGACACCAATCCGGTTGGCGATGGCGATCAGATGCAGCACGGCGTTGGTCGAACCGCCAATCGCGCCGTTGACGCGGATGGCGTTCTCGAACGCCTGCCTGGTGAGGATCTGCGCGATAGTCACGTCCCTGCGAACCAGATCAACGATCTGGCGTCCGGCCATCTGGGCGAGCACGCCACGGCGCGAATCCACCGCCGGGATCGCGGCGTTGTCCGCCATGCCGATGCCGAGCGCTTCCACCATACTGGCCATGGTCGAAGCCGTGCCCATCGTCATGCAGCTGCCGGCCGACCGGCTCTGGCCCTGCTCCGCGGCAAGGAAGTCGGCAACCGGCATTCGGCCGGCCTTCACTTCCTCGGCGAATTTCCAGACATGCGTGCCCGAGCCGATATCCTGTCCGCGGAACTTGCCGTTGAGCATCGGTCCGCCAGAAACAGCGATGGTCGGAAGATTGCACGACGCAGCGCCCATCAGCAGTGCGGGCGTGGTCTTGTCGCAACCGACCAGCAGGATGACGCCGTCGATCGGATTGCCGCGTATGGATTCCTCGACATCCATACTGACCAGATTGCGAAACAGCATGGCGGTGGGGCGCATGTTGCTCTCGCCAAGCGACATCACCGGGAACTCCAGCGGCAGGCCGCCGGCTTCATAGACCCCACGCTTGACGTGATCTGCCAGGCCGCGGAGATGGGCATTGCAGGGGGTCAGCTCCGACCAGGTGTTGCAGATGCCGATCACTGGGCGGCCGTCAAAAGCGTCGGCGGGGATGCCCTGGTTCTTCATCCAGCTGCGGTGCATGAAGGCGTTCTTGCCCTCACCGCCGAACCAGGCCTCAGATCGCAGCTTGCGCTTGGTCTCGGTCACGATGTCTGTTCCCGATCCTGGCGGCGCCTGTTGCGGTTCTCGACGCTGCGGCGCACGTCTTCCTCGGCATTGTCGATGAGCACCAGCAGGGCATTTTGCGCGCCGGCTGCATCTCCGGATGCGATCTTTTCGGCCACTTCCCGGTGCAGCGGCAAAGAATGGCGCTGCCCTTCCGGATTGTCGTTGGAGAGGCGAAAGCTCATCACCAATGCGGTTTCGACCAGGGCCGCCAGCGAGCCGATCAACTCGTTGCCGGTCATGCGCAGAATGGTCTGATGGAACAAAAGATCAGGTTTGGCGAAGCGGTCGCCGTCTTCGACCACGGCTTCCATTTCGGCCAGCGCGGCATTGATCTCGGCAACCTGCGCGGGAGTGGCCCGCTGCGCGGCAAGCGCGGCCGACATCGGCTCGATGGCTCGCCGAAGCTCAAACAGCGCCCGGACGTCCTCGGCACTGACGCCGCTGGCATAGCGCCATGACAGAACGTCCGGATCGAGGAAATTCCAGTCGGGACGGGGACGCACCCTTGTGCCGGTCTTCGGCCGCGATTCGACAAGCCCCTTGCCGGCCAGCACCTTGATCGCCTCGCGCAGCACCGTGCGGCTGACGCCTAGCATCTCGCTGGAATCGTCGGCATTGGGCAGCGCCTCGCCGGGCAGGAAATCGCCCTGCACGATGCGCAATCCGATCTGCTCGACGACAGTCGCATGCAGCGCCGTCGAGCCGCTGGAAACCGCCACCGTGACTCTTGACGTGCGCGCGGTGCTGAAAGATTTCTTATTCTTCATACTATTCATAAGATATGTCTTATAGGCGTGAGAATTGGAGTCAAGGGGCGAGGAGAGCCGATGACAAAGAATCCATTCTCTGAAGCCCTTAGCCCGACCCAATAAGAGATGCTGAGTGCCGCGCGATACTTCTGCCCCGGGCCCGGGGCCGCCATCAGCAGGTTGGAACCTCCTCGATGCTCAAGACCACCGGCAAGTTCCGCGGTTGCTGACGGAATTGCATATGCCGCTTCATGTCCTCGCGGCCGCCGGCCGTGCCAAAGAAAAAGCGAAGCGCGATGATACGTTGGCGGCGTGATGCCCGCGTCGAAACTCGCCTGCCGCAGTGCCACGCCGAGCGTGAGAAGTTGCGGCCGCCGGCATGTCTTCCCGCCGCCACCTAAGAGGAGGCTGCAAATTGCACAAAGTACCGTCTTAAGCCCGAATTAATACGTCATGTGCGACATTAAAGGAATTCACTCCTAAATTCTCGTTGAATTGGCGTACGTGGGGCGGGATTGGCCGTATTGTGCCAGTGTTTTACATGAACCACCTGAAGGGCGTTAGCGTTAGGACCAAGCTTTCGCTGGGCTTTGGTTTGGCGTTGCTGTGCATTGTGGCAGTAGGGCTATTTGGAGTCGCGCAGCTGCGATCTCTCAACGAAGTCACAAGCGAGATCACCGCGGTTTGGTTGCCGCAGGTCCAGGTCGTGGAGGAGATGAAGCGCAACCTGGCGGAACACCAGCTCTATGCGACCCTGCGCATGCGCACTGACGATACTCAACAATTGCTCGGCATCAATGACAAGATGGCGAAGGAGAGCGATGAGATACTCCGAGGTCGGCGAGCCTACCGCAGGAGTGCCGGATCGCTGGCCGAGCAGGACCTGTTCGACCAGTTTGTCTATCTGTGGACGGCCTATGAAGATTCCCTGACGTCGATTTTCCCGCTCCTGGAAACAGGAGAGCGATCGAGGGCCTTTAAAGAGTTCGAGACAGTGTCGCTTCCAATTGTTGCCGAGGCGGCTCAGCGACTGGACGGCCTGCTGGCCCTCACCAACCAGCGCAGCACTGCTGTCGCAGCGATGGCCGATCGCAGCTACAGCGTCGCACAGCGGCTGACCTGGATAGCGATTGTTTTTGCGGCCGCGTGTCTTGGCGGGCTTGTCGCCTGGATTCACCACAATGTCAGCAAGCCGATCCTCGCCGCGAGCGAGGCGATGCACCGGTTGACGCAAGGCGACCGCCGCTCAACCCTCGTTGCGCTGAAAAGCGATCGGCGCGACGAGGTTGGGCTATTGTTCTCGGCGTTTGCCGGCTACCGTGCCAGCCTGGAGCGCAGTGACGCCTTGGCCCGCGAGGCCGAACAGGAACGGCAGCACCTAGCAGCCGCCGCCGCCAACATGCCCGTGGGCCTATGCATGTTCGATGCCGGGCGACAGCTGGTTCTTTGCAACCAGAGTTACGCTGATCTCTACAACCTACCGGAGGCCCTGACTCGTCCAGGCACGCAATGGGCCGATCTGATGCAGTACCGAATTTCGGCGGGGCTGTACGTTGGCCAAGACCCGGGAAAGTATCTGCAACAACTCTCTGAGACCATCGACCGCGCTGAGCGCGTGGAGAGCTTGGTGGAGTTCAATGATGGACGGACCATCGACCTCATCCACCAACCACTGCCGGGCGGCGGGTGGCTCGCCACCCATCACGACGTGACCGACTTGCGCCGCAACGAGGCCCGCATCTCTCACATGGCACGCCATGACGGGCTTACCGACCTTCCAAACCGCATATTGTTCCGCGAACGCGCCGAGGAAGCCCTCGCCGAGATGGGACGCAGAGATGGCAAAGTCGCCTTCCTTTGCCTTGATCTCGATCATTTCAAGATGGTCAACGACACGCTGGGGCATTCGGCCGGCGACGCCCTTCTGAAGGAGGTTGCCTCCAGGCTGAGGCGGCTGGTCCGCGATGATGACACAGTGGCCAGGCTTGGGGGCGACGAGTTCGTGATCATTCAAAGGGAGGCAGGTCAACCGGTCGAGGCAACCGCCCTCGCGCAACGGGTCATCGATGCGCTCAGCGCGCCTTATGTAGTCGACGGTCATGGGGTCGTGATCAGCGTCAGCGTCGGCATATCGATTGCGCCCAACGACAGCAGGAACACCGACCAGTTGCTCAAGAACGGCGACATGGCGCTCTATCGGGCAAAGGCCGAGGGACGCAGGACGTATAGGTTCTTCGAGTCGCAAATGGATGCCCGCATGCAGGCGCGGCGATTTCTCGAACTCGATCTGCGCGAAGCGCTGGATCGCGGGCAATTCGAGATCTACTACCAACCGCTCCTCAATATCGGCCGTGGCGAGGTTAGCTGCTTCGAGGCGCTGCTTCGCTGGCATCACCCGAGACGCGGCATTGTCTCCCCAGCCGAGTTCATTCCCCTGGCCGAGGAGATTGGCCTGATCGTCCCGGTCGGGGAATGGGTGGTCAAGCAAGCCTGTCTGGATGCGGCACGCTGGCCCGATGGCATCAAGGTCGCCGTCAATCTGTCGCCCATGCAGTTTCGCAACTCGCGCCTGCTCTCGGCAATTGTCGAGGCGCTCGATGTCTCGGGACTGCCCCCGAACCAGCTCGAGCTTGAAATTACCGAAACGGTGCTGCTGGCCAACACCCAGGCGACGCTGGCGATGCTGCAGCAGATTCATATGCTGGGCGTGCACATCGCGATGGACGATTTCGGTACCGGATATTCGAGCTTGAGCTACCTGCGCTCGTTCCCGTTCGACAAGATCAAGATCGACCAATCCTTAATCACGGACGTGGGGGGCATCGACAGTTCTGTTGCCATCATCCGAGCCATCACGGGTCTAGGCAACAGCCTCGGAATGCGGACCACCGCCGAAGGGGTTGAGACGGTGGAGCAGCTCGACCGCGTCCGACGAGAAGGCTGCACGGAGGCGCAGGGCTTCCTGCTCAGCCGCCCGCTGCCTGCCCGGGATATTCCCAAGATGCTGGAGCGGGTGCGCGCTGTAGTGGCGGGCGAGATCATCGAGACTGCACCCGACGCGGCCGGCGGGCGCAACAGAGCGCAGTCCTCCGCTGGCCGGCGTTTCAGGAATGCGCCTTCCTCCGCTTAGCCGGAAGCGAATTGATCGCCGTGATGCAGTCCCGGCCGTCTCCCGGATGGCTGCCGCAAAGCGACACGCCGTGAAGCCAATCACTTCTTGGCCGCGCCTTTCATATCCGCACACATTCAGCCGATAGCTCAGCGCACCAGAGCGAACCTCGATCGCCTAATGGCTGCGAGCGTTTTGACCAAAGTAAGGCTGGCTGAACCAACCGCTGAGGCGAAAGCGGCCATGGCGCAATCACCGGATCCCGTGGAAGGGAAGTGCTATGACCATTCGAGAAGCTACACTGAGCAGGGGTGAGTTGAACGCCATTGATCTGAGGCGAAGGGGCGCCCGAGGTGACCCTTGATTGGAACCATTCTGTCCTGAACGAGTTTGGCGCTCTGGAGTGGGAGAGTTCCAAGCATGGCCGAGCATTATCAATCAGGGCAGACGTCGGCTGCGCACGCTGTTCGGCGCATGATTGCGTCCGATGAGACCCGTCATTTCCTCCACAAGGTGTTAGATTTGAAGGTCGAGGCGCACCTACCTGGCGCCATTGGGGCACTCCTTGCTGTGCTTGATCAGAAAGGACAAGACGAACCGTCCGAAACATCCGAAACCCCCTGACCTTTCCCCTATTGCTCCCTGTTGGTTCCATGTCACCGACGTGATGGGCGGCGCCCTCACTGGCATCTTAGGTGCCGTCTTTCGAATCGGGCCGCGGCTTTGCGAACGACCATCTGGCCAAATGGCTTTGAATAAAAGTTAGCAATCGCTTAATTAATCGCTGTTCTCCCTGAACTCGCCGAGGTGAGCAGGGTTTTAGGTGCATGTCACGATCACGATCATGAGCGATTTGAATGGAGCGAAAACCGAAAATCGGAGATGAGATCACGCTATCGGCCATCCTGAACGTGATGGAGGACGGCGTTTCAAGCGTTAGCGTGCCGACCTATAAATTCCCGCTTGCCATCGACACGCCGCAGAAAGCCAAGGTAGGTCAGAAAGTCGAAATTAGTGGTTTCGCGACGCGCGTTGTTCAAGAGGATGGCAAAGTCACCGTTCGTATCGATGGAGGCGGTCTTGTCACTGTTGATATGGATTCCATCGCTAAGGTTTCAGCGACACCGCGGGGTAACCGTGCGCGAGTAGTTCGCGCAACCTTCCTGCGCGACAACGCCATAGGGCGATGACGAACGTACGTTAGCTTGTGCTTGCGGGGTGCCCGGACCGCCCCTGCCGGCGCCTTCGATCCCAGCGATACCAGCTGGTTTAGGGCTGAGATCGAAGAGGACGAACTGGCTGGGATGGATAACCGCGTCGATTAACTCCTTCGCGGTAGTCGTTGGCTTGTAGACCGCCTGAAGCCTCATTGCCGCGTCCGCCTCAAGGAGAAATCCAGGATCTATCCTATTGGGCAGCCAACCGGAGCGTGCGCAAAAGGCGATTGTCAGCCCGACCAGGTTGACGTACCTAGCGGATCCGACGCCGACCGCAGCCAATGAAAGTGCGCCTGGCCGATCTCCGGATCAAGGCCTTGCCGCGAGTGCACGAGATCGACTGATCCGCGAGTTCCACGCCCCTCTCAAGGGAAGAGAGATTTTGTTGCGTTCCGGCAACAGATCGAAGATTGCACCCCAATCCGCCCGGCCGGCTGGCCTAATAGTCGTCATTTGACGACTGGTCGCATCATCCTCACTCCGCTTATCTTCGTTCGGAGCGGATCGAATCTGCGGAGGCCACATGTTCGGTCGGTGGATAGGGCTCGCAGGCCTTGCCGTCATGGCCCTGCTGGTGCTGACGGGCGCGGCGGCGGCGCAGGCGGTCTGCGGCGTAAGCGCAACAGGCGCCGAGCCACAGGGCAGTGGCGGTGCGACCGTGGACGGCTCCACAGGCTCCTTTGCCTGCGGTCCCGGCGCCACAGCTGTCGGCAACTCTACTTCTATTGGTGTGGATGCCGGAGATAGCGCCGCCCCCGGGAATGAGTTCAACGTCTCTGTGGGCACTAGCGCTGGCGGAGTCGTGAATGGTGCCAACAACACGGCCCTCGGCTCAGCGGCTGGCGTCCATGGCCGGTCTCCTTCCCGGCCAACAGAATCCCGCTTGGTTACCAGAGCGTTAACGATTCATGATTCCGCCCTGCGATATCGGCAACCGACGTCTTTTGGTAGCCGATGCGGCGAAAGTGCTGCTCCGCCACCTCCAGAATGCGCCGGCGCACCTCGTTTCGATCAGGTGGCTTTCGAACCGGGCGATCCATCGATGTCTCCAGTGCTGATGCTCTTCGCGGCTCGCGTGGACAGTCATCGGCAGACGGTAAGATCGTGCAGGGGGCTTGCAAGTTTCAGGCAAAGCCAGCGGGCAAGAACTTGAACCGTCTTTTCCGACAACAGTGCCCTATTCGGCAGCCATCGCTGTTTGCAATTCCGGTTCTTCGGTCGAAGCCTGATGGGCCTCATCCGCAGTCGGCTTGATCCGGAACCAGGCGGCATAAAGAGCGGGAAGGAAGAGCAGGATCAGCACCGTGCCGGCCGCCGTGCCGCCGATCAGTGTGTAGGCCATCGATCCCCAGAACACGGAGTGCGTAAGGGGGATGAAAGCCAGCACGGCGGCGAGAGCGGTCAGGATGACGGGCCTCGTGCGCTGCACGGTGGCCTCGATGACGGCGTGATAGTCGTCAAGACCGGCAGCACGGTTCTCCTTGATCTGTTCCGTCAGGATCAGCGTATTGCGCATCAGGATGCCGGCCAGTCCTATGAGGCCCAGAATGGCGTTGAACCCGAAAGGCTGGTTGAAGGTGAGCAACATCGGCACGACGCCGACGAGCCCAAGCGGTGCCGTCAGCACGACCATGAACATCGTCGAGAAGGATCGTACCTGCAGCATGATGACGATCAGCATGGCGGCGATCATGGCCGGGAAGATCTTGCCCAAAGCAGTGTTGGCCTTGGTCGCCTCCTCGATTGATCCACCCATTTCGATGCGATAGCCGGCCGGAAGGGAAGCGATCAGCGGCTGCAGGGCCGTCATGATCTGCTTGGAAACCTCTGGAGGCTGCGTTGCCTCATTGATATCCGAGCGGACCGTGATGACCGGCAGACGATCGCGGCGCTTCAGGATCGGCTCTTCCAAGCGGACCTCCGAATGACCGATCTGGTCGAGTGGAATCTGGCGGCCATCCCGGCTCATCAGTGAGAAATCCGCCAGCCGCGACGGATCCAGCCGCTCAGCCCCAGCGCTGCGCGCCACGATCGGGACATTGCGAATGTCCTCGCGGACCTGCGTGACGGGAATGCCGGTGAGCAGGAACTGCAGCTGCTGGGCCACCTCCGCCGGCGACAGCCCGATGAGGTTCAGCCGATCCTGGTCAGGAATGAAGCGCAGTACGGGCGTGCGGTTGCCCCAGTCGCGGTTGGCCTGTCGCACGTCCGGGACGCCCCGCATGATAGCGAGGGCCTTCTCGGAGATGCTATAGAGTTGCGCGGGATCAGGCCCGATGACCCGGAACTCGACAGGAAACGGTGTGTAGGGTCCGAAAACGAGCTGCGTGACGCGCACATTGGCCTCGGGCGCGAGCCCCTGCGATACCGCCTCCCGGAGCCGGTGCTTCAGCGCCTCGCGCGCCTCGGCGTCCGGGGTCAGCACGACGATCTTGGCAAAGGCGGGATCAGGCAGTTCCGGCGCCATCGCGAAGAAAAAGCGCGGAGCGCCCTGACCGACGTAGCTTGTCACGATCTTGGCTTCGGGCTGGCCGTCCAGCCAGTGCTCGAGCTTCTCCACTGTGGCGGTCGTGGTCTCCATGCTGGTGCCTTCCGGCAGGCGAACCTCGACCAGCACTTCGGGGCGGTCGGATGTCGGGAAAAATTGCTGTTTCAGGCTGCCCATGCCGACAACCGAAAGCGCGAAGACGATGGCGACGACACCGCAGGTTACGAACTTGTGGCGCACGGCAAAGATGATGAGCCGCCGTAGGCGCCGATAGTTCGGTGTGTCGTATATGGCGTGAACGCCGCCTTCGACCGGTTTGATCGCGGG
Source organism: Mesorhizobium sp. M0276 (assembly GCF_040321755.1). Lineage (NCBI taxonomy): Bacteria > Pseudomonadati > Pseudomonadota > Alphaproteobacteria > Hyphomicrobiales > Phyllobacteriaceae > Mesorhizobium > Mesorhizobium sp. M0276. The sequence continues at coordinate 26,774 of NZ_JAMYSC010000041.1, forward strand.
CAGCATCTTGACGCCAAGGTAGGGCGTGAAGACCACGGCGACGATCCAGGAGACGATGAGGGCGAACCCCACGACCCAGAAGATGTTGCCGGCGTACTCGCCGGCCGTCGAGCGTGCGAAGCCCACGGGCAGGAACCCAGCGATCGTCACGAGCGTTCCCGACAGCATCGGCGCCGCGGTATGGCTCCAGGCATAGGCCGCCGCCTTGATGCGATCCATGCCCTCTTCCATCTTCACCACCATCACCTCGATGGCGATGATGGCGTCGTCCACGAGAAGACCGAGCGCCAGGATGAGGGCGCCGAGCGTGATGCGATCGAAGAACCGGCCGGTCTCCAGCATGATGAGGAACACGGCGGCAAGCGTCAGCGGGACGGCGGCCGCCACGACGATGCCGACGCGCCAGCCCATGCTGAGCAGGCTGATCAGCAGCACGACGCCGAGCGCCATCGCGAACTTCAACATGAACTCGTCGACCGCCGAGGTGATGTTGACGGCCTGGTCGGACACCTTGTCGAGCGTTATCCCAAGCGGCAATGTCCGTGCGATGGCCGCCGTCCTGTCCTCCAGCGCCTTGCCGAGCGCGCGACCGTCCCAACCCTCCTGCATAACGGCCGCGAGCATGATGGTGGGCTCGCCCTGACGTCGGATGAGATAGGTGGGAGGGTCCTCGTAGCCGCGGCGGACCTCGGCAACGTCGGAAAGCTTCAGCGTCCGCCCCCCGGCAACGATCGGCGTGTCGGCGATAGCCTGGACACCGTCATAAGCGCCGTTGAGCCTGATGAAGACCTGCGGCCCCTGAGTATCGATCGAGCCCGCCGGCGTGACGGTGTTCTGCCTTTGCAGGGCCGCAACGATATCTTGTGCGGACACGCCGAGGGTTGCCAGCTTGGCATAGGAAAACTCGACGAATATCTGCTCCGGACGTTCACCGAGTATGTTGATCTTCTTGACGCCAGGCACGTGCAGAAGATCCTGGCGAATGGTCTCGGCCTGCCTGGCCAGCTCACGCATCGGCATGCCTTTTGCCTTCAGCGCATAAAGGGCGAAGCTCACATCCGAATATTCGTCGTTGACGAAGGGGCCGTAGACGCCGGGCGGCAGGTTGCGGGCTTCGTCCCCGAGCTTCTTGCGGGCCTGGTAAAATTCTTCCTGCACGGCGGATGGCGGCGTGCTGTCCTTCAGCGTGACCGTCATATAGGCGTATCCCGGCCGCGTGGTCGTCTCGACCCGATCGTACCAGGTGAGCTCCTGAAGCCGCTTCTCCAACGGCTCGGCGACAAGGTCCTGCATCTCGCGGGCCGTCGCGCCCGGCCATGCCGTCGTGACCGTCAGGGTCTTGATGGTGAAGTTAGGATCCTCCGCCCGCCCGAGCATAAGGAACGCGTAGGCGCCAGCCGCCACGAGCAGGAGGATGAAGAACAGGGTGACGGCGCGTTCGCGAACGGCGATCGCTGAAAGATTGAGGTTCATTGTCAGTTGCTCCCGCTTTCGGAAGCAGTCCTGACGCGAGCGCCCTCCTGCAGAAGATGAGCGCCGAGCGAGACAATCTGATCGCTGGAACCCAATCCGGAGATCACGGCGGATTCGCCGGTCACACGAACAAGCTTGACCGGTTGAAAGTGTACGGTCGACGTGCCGTTGTCCAAGACCCAAACGCCGGTCTTCTTGCCGTCGTCGAGCACTGCCCCAAGCGGCACCTGGACTTCCGGCTGACTTGCCTGGGTTGCAAGGCGAATGGTCACCGTCGCGCCAAGCGGCGCTGCCGCTGCCTCACCGTCAAGCACATAGCGGGCCTCATAGGTGCGGGTCTGGGCATCGGCGGAGTTGGACAATTGTCGCAGATGTGCCGCGTGGCGTTGCTCATCACCCCCGTAGACGCTGGCCTCGGCCGCGGAGCCGATCGCCGGCCGGATCGTTTCGGGAAGCGCGACCACAGCTTCGCGGGGGCCGGCCTGGGCGACACGAACCACCGCCTGGCCGGCAGAGGCGACCTGACCAGGCTCGCCAAGCGTATCGACCACTGTTCCATCGGCATCCGCGACCAGGACCGCATAGGTCGCCTCATTCTCCGCGACCTTCGCTTCCGCTTCGGCGGCGGCGAGCTGGGCCGTGGCGGTATCCATTGCGGCCTTCGCCTGCTCGTACCGCTGCCGGGGGACCCATCCGTCTTTCAGCAGATTGGCGTATCGCCGTTCATCCGGCTCGGTCTGGGCGACGATCGCACGCGCGGCGACAACGGCATTATGCTTTGCAGTGAGCGCGAGACGAAGGTCGGTGTCGTCGATCCGCATCAACGGCTGACCGGCTTTTACCTGCTGACCGACATTCACGAGCCGTTCGATAATCTTGCCGGGAACGCGGAAGCCGAGATTGCTCTCCACCCTTGCCCCTATGATGCCCGTGAAGCTGCGCTCGGAACCGCTCACCTGCGCTGCCGTCGCCAGTCTGACGACGGGCGGCTCCTGCCTCGGGTCGGTCGCGGCGGAAGCTTCCTGCGCGGAACTGGCAAATGTGGCGAATGCCGTCGCCGCTGACACCGCGATCAACCCTGACCCCGCGATCAGGATCGCACCCAGCATAATAACCGGTCTCTTTTTCATGCCCATCGCCTCACGTCGAAATAGATTGCGTTCATTCTCTATGCTGTGTCCTGCGTCGCCCGAGATTCTGCGGACCATCTTCGTATCCCCTTGTTAGATTGTGGTCGAACTCTATACCATTTAGATTTCGTGCGCAATCTAAAAAGACGACATATTCGGTCTGCGGCAAACCGCCACACCGGTCACGTGGCGAGCATCCGTCCCGCATCTCCTCTTGATAGATTGCGTTCGGTCTCTAACTGAGATATAGATTTTGTACGCAATCTAAATATGGAGATGATGATGCGCGTAAGTCGCGTTCAGGCTGAGCAGAACCGGCAAACCGTGATCGATGTGGCCAGCCGGCTTTTTCGGGAGCACGGCTTCGACGGCATCGGCCTCAAGGATCTGATGAAGGGCGCCGGGCTGACCCAAGGCGCTTTTTACAAGCAGTTTGAATCGAAGGAGGACTTGGCGGCACAGGCATCTAGCCGGGCGATGGAACATGCGACCAGCAGATGGTCGGGTGCTATCGCTGCGAAACCGGAGGATCCGCTTGGCGCGGTGATCGACCTTTATCTCAGCACGGGGCATCGCGAAGAAAAGATGGACGGCTGTCCGGTTGTTGCCCTCGGCTCGGATGCTGCCAGGCAGGGCAGCGACGTCAAAGCATCGTTCGAATCCGGAATCAGGGAATACCTCAAGATGTTGGGACCATGGGTCGGCGAGGCCGGCGGCGCGCAGCCCAGCGGCAAGGCCAAGGCCATTCTCTCGATGATGGTCGGTGCGGTCGTCCTCTCGCGCGCGGTCAACGATCCGGACCTCGCCAAGGCCTTTCTCGATGCCGCAACCGATCAAGTGCGCAAAGCAGTCGCGGCTTGAACGGCATGCACAGCACGACCGAGACGCCCAAGCCATAGGAGAATGGATGCGACGGATTGTGGTTACGGGCGTAGGAGCGGTCACGCCGCTGGCCGCCAATGTCGAGGCGTCGTGGTCGCGTCTCCTGGCCGGTCGCTCCGGGGTCCGGAAGCTTCCGGACGACATGGTGGGGGACCTGCCGGCGAAGGTCGGCGGCGTGGTCCCCTGCGTGGAAGAGGACCCCGAGTCCGGGTTCGATCCCGAGATGATCTTGGCTCCGAAGGACCAGCGCCGGGTGGACCGCTTCATCCTTTTCGCACTGGCGGCTGCGGACGAGGCGCTGGCCCAGGCCAGATGGGCACCCGTCTCGCAGACAGACCGCTTGCGCACGGCGACGATCATCGCTTCGGGGGTCGGCGGCTTCCCGGCGATAACCGAAGCCGTGCGAACGGTTGATCAGCGCGGTGTACGCCGTCTTTCCCCCTTCACGGTGCCATCCTTCCTGGTGAACCTAGCGGCGGGCCACATCTCGATCCGCCATGGCTTCAAAGGCCCGCTCGGCGCGCCGGTCACGGCGTGCGCGGCCGGCATCCAGGCGATCGGCGATGCGGCTCGCCTTATCCGCGCCAATGAAGCCGACGTCGCCGTATGCGGCGGAACCGAGGCATGCATGAATGTCGTCAGCCTTGGTGGTTTTGCGGCGGCACGCTCTCTTTCGACCTCCTTCAATCACCGTCCCGATCAAGCCTCTCGTCCATTCGACATGTCACGCGACGGTTTCGTCATGGGTGAAGGAGCCGGCGTGCTGGTGATCGAGGATTTGAACCATGCGCTCGCGCGCGGCGCCAAGCCGCTCGCCGAGCTCGTCGGCTATGGCACGACGGCGGATGCACACCACGTGACTTCCGGTCCCGAGGATGGCGATGGCGCGCGCCGTGCCATGGAGATCGCAATCGCCCAGGCTGGCATCTCGCCGCATGAGGTTCGTCATCTCAATGCGCATGCGACCTCCACGCCGGTGGGCGATCTCGGAGAGATGGCGGCAATCAAAAGCGTCTTCGGCGGGGATTTCAATATCGCCGTCAGCGGCACGAAGTCGGCGACCGGGCATCTGCTCGGAGCCGCGGGTGGGCTTGGCGCGATCTTCACCATCCTGGCGCTCAGAGACCAGGTAGCCCCGCCCACTCTCAATTTGAGCGCTCCCGATCCGGCCGGTGACGGTATCGATTTCGTCGCAAGCCAGGCCCGGCCATTGGCGATGGATTACGCGATTTGCAACGGCTTCGGCTTCGGAGGCGTCAATGCCAGCGCCTTGTTCCGGCGCTGGGACGACGAAACTGGCCGGCGCGCGGCCTGACTGAGACCACCTTGTCCTCATTCCCGACATACACAAAGAAGAGAGCTGAAATGCTGACCTCGCCCAGACCCAACCTTCTGCAGATATCGGACACGCTTACTCTGCGTTATGAAAAGACCGGCAATGGGCCACCATTGGTCCTTATGCATACGATCCGCACGCAGCTCGAGTACTTTCGCGGTTTGGCACCCCTGCTCGCCGAGTCGTATACGGTGTATGCCATCGATCTCCCTGGACACGGTCATTCGCCGATCGACCCACTAGCGCCCTTCGATGAGCCGTATTTTAGGCAAGGCGTCATCGGCTTCATCGAGAAGCTCAACCTCACCGACGTCACGCTTGTGGGCGAATCGATCGGCGGTGCATTGGCTCTCACGGTCGCGGCGGCAATTCCGCAACGGGTCAAGCGCGTCTTCGCCAGCAATCCCTATGACTACGAAACCCGTTACGGAGATGGACTCCGACGTGGCAACTGGCTCGCGAATTTCATCATCGGAAGTTTGCAAGTCCCAGTTCTAGGCCCATTCAATGCCTGGATGGAAAACCAGATGGTACTCGGCAAGATCATGGGCGGTGGATATCACGATCCGCGCAAGCTTCCTTCCGACCTTCTCGCCGAGTTCGGCCGCGTCGCGAAGCGCCCTGGATACAAGCGCATCGCTCGCAAGGTGCTCGCAGGCTGGCGATCCTGGTCCGCGGCGCGGGACTGGTATCGGCTCGTCTCTGCACCCGTGACGCTCATCTATGGCGACAGCGATTGGTCGCGCCCCAACGAGCGCGAGCGGACCCGGGCACTGCTTCCCAACGCCCGCATGTTCACACTTAAGAACACTGGGCACTTTTCAGCGGTGGAGAATCCATCGGAACTGGCGCGCATCATATTGGGATCTACTGGTTGAGTTGGGTCCTCAGCGTCGTTCCACAAATAACTCTGTTGATAAGTATCCTATTACAGTTTGCGTCGTATTCCCAAAATGAAAGATGAGTACCGATAGGCAACTTGGCTTGGGGGACTCATGAAATGGTTTCTTGTTGGCGCCGCAGTGCTTGCCTTGAGTGTTGTGGGTGCGGATATTTCTGCTGTCTCTTATATTAGCGGAAGTGCAGGGATAGTAGTGTTCGCGCAGGAGAGCCGGGGCTCTTCCGCGGCTACAGGAACATCTGCTGCCGGCTTCGGCAATGGCGGCGCGGCGCTGGGATCAGGCGCACAGCCGGCAGGTGGCACGCCAGCGTCGGGCACTGCGGCGCCGGCGGCGGGAGATGCAGCATCAAGTGCGGCAACCGACAGCCCGGATGCGGCGGCCAAGGTTGACGCCAAGCCGGCGGATGCCAAGGCGACAGATACCAAGGCTGCGGATGCCAAGAGCAGCGGCAAGGCGGCCAAGACGACCGATACGGAAGCCGCCGCCGAGGCGCCGGCCGCTGCAACTACGCTAGCGACCACGACCACGACCAGCGGCGATCCAGAAGCCATTGGCACGCCGAAGGTGGATCTGCCGAAGAGTTCGGGCAACGGCAATCTCGGTTATTCCATCGGCATCGATGTGCCTGCCTTCCATGGCATCGAGCCGCAGATCGCGCTGAACTATAACTCATCCCGCAAGAGCAAGCTTGGTGGCCTTTATCAGGGCTGGCTCGGCTATGCATGGGGGCTCGACGGTCTCGATGTCATCGAACGGGCCACGCCGGGCTATGGCATGCCGGCCTACGATGCCAACGACATCTACCTGCTCGACGGCCAGGCGATGATCGCCTGCGTTGCCGGGATGGTCTCGCCGTCGTGTGCGACCGGCGGCACGCATGCGACCGAGAACGAGAGCTATCGCCGCATTGCCCTGAACGGCACCACCAATGAGTGGAAGGTGACCGATCGCGACGGCACCGTCTCGACGTTCCGCTCGGTGGCGGCCGTTGCCAATTTGACGCCAACCGCCGGCACGCCGGCCTATGACCTTGCCATGAGCTACCGCTGGCTGCTGACCTCGGTCGCCGACACCAACGGCAACAGCGTTTCATACAGCTACACCTGTCCGGCCAGCCCGGTCTGCTATCCCGACAGCGTCAGCTACAACGGCACCATCGTAAAATTCTACTACGAGACCCGTCCCGACCTGATCCTGATGGGCAATGGCCGCGACATCTCTCTGACCAGCCAACGCATCAAGACGATTGGCATCACCGTTAGCGGCGCGGTGCGCGGCGCCTACAAGCTGACCTACGACCAGGCACCGTTCTCCAACGCCTCGCGGCTGACCCAGGTCACCCGCTACGGCACCGACGCAACAATCGCCGCCGATGGCACCATCGGCGGCGGGACGTCGAAATCGCTTGGACAAATGGCCTATCAGGATGCCGGCTGGAACTACACCACCGTCAACACGCCGATCTACGAGCACATCCCGACATCTGGTGACAATCCAGCTTACGCGAATCCAAAAGAAAACCTCGATGTCGACTTCGACGGCCGAGATGAACTTTGTTGCGAATATGCTGAGACGACGACGACAACCACCAACGGAGGAGGAGGATCGACCGGAGATCATGAAGTATTGACGTCGAAGAAGACACAACACTACAAAAGAATAATAAAATTCGGCAGCAATGGTGTGCCTTTTGACGTAGCAAGTTTGTTTGGCAGTACAACTTCAACAACGACGTCATCACTCGGCACCGATCTTACACCGAAAGGTAGCTCTGTGTTGACCGTCGTGGGTCCTGGACGCTTCCTGGCGACCAAGAACGCGATGGATTTTGCCCAGTATCAGAATACGAAAACAGCTTCCTGTCATAGCACGCGTGATAATGGGGAGGTTTGCACTTACACTTACTCAGCGACCCCTTCGCTGGTGCTGACGGACGCCAATCTCGCGATGACAACTGTTGCATGCAGCCCAGCGCCTGTGGGCTATGAGGCCCTGTGCAGCAGTTTGCCAAGCTACAGCAATGTTTCCACTCTTCCCGCAAATCCGTCATTCGCGGCTGACACGAATGGCGACGGAATCGATACTCTCGAGAAACGCACCACATTCACCGACACCAGCATGGGCGTTGGTGATTTTCTCGGCAATGGCAAGCAACAACCCTTGTTCATTGTGAGTACCACCCTCAAAAAGGGCGTCCTTTCCAGCGGCAAATGGCAAGCAGGCGGAACTGCCTTCAACATAAATTGCCAGTTTGACACAGTCTCGAATCCTGGCTCCTGCGTCTTTGCGGACCTCAACGGCGACGGTGCCACTGACGTTGCCAGGTATAGATCAAGCGCCGACGAGATCACCGTATATCTGTCGACCGGCGTTGGTTTTAAAAGCTTCACAGCTACGGCCAATATTCTTGGCGGCAAGGCAATTCTGGGTGATTTTGACAATGATGGAAAAACGGATGTTTTTACGCTGAGCGACAACGTTGTTGTGGGCCCGGGTGAAACACGTTTGATCAAAGTTTACTCTCTTCAACCCTCCTCATCCACGACTTACGCTGCGGTCAATCTCCCGCGGCCAGCATCGATTCCAACAGTCGGGGACGTAATCGGCGACTTCAACGGCGATGGGCTGCCGGATTTCACCAACTATACCAGCATGATCATCTCGAATGCCGGCACCGGCAATCCGAACCTGGTGAAGCAGATCACGACGGAGCTGGGAGGGACGGTAGCGGTCGAGTACACGCCGTCGTCGACCTGGACGAACAACTACCTGCCGCAACTGGTGCATGCGGTGTCAAAGCTCTCTGTCGCTGATGGCCGCGGCCAGACGGCGGTGACCACCTACACCTATGCCGGTGGCAAGTACGACCCGGCGGCGCGCAAGTTCCTGGGCTTTGCCTCGATCGTCGAGACAAAACCGCTGGCCAATGGCGAGACGGCAGCCTCAAAGATCGAGACCACCTATCGGCAGGATCTGGCAAGCTACGGCCTGCCAGCGCTGACAGTGTGGAAGGATGGCACTGGGACCGTGCACAAGCAGGTGGCCGAGACCTATGCGGTCAATGCGGCGACAAAACCCTACACAGTGCAGAACATGGCGACCGACACGACGCTGACCGAGAACATCGCGCGCAACTTGCGCGTCGAGCGGGGCTTCGATGCCTACAACAACGTCACCAGCCTCAAGGACTATGGCCGCACCGATGTCGGTGGCGACGAGACCTGGACCGAGCGCTTCTTCTCGCCCAACACCTCGGCCTACATCGTCTCGGCGCTGATCGCCGAGCGCACGCATGCCGGGCTTGCCGGCACGGATCCCTATGTCAGCTACAGGCACAATTATTACGACGGCAACACGACCGACGTCTGGGCGGTGCCGACCAAGGGCAACCTGACCTGGGTGCAGACCTTCAGCGATGTCACCGCGGGCAAGACGGTGAATCAGTATTTTGCCTACGACGCCTATGGCAACAGGACCGCGGCCATTGACGGTGTCGGCAACAGGACCGAGTGGGATTACGGGACGACCTATCACATCTTTCCGATAACCGAGCGGGCGCCGCGCTATTTCGCAACGGGCGGACAACCGGCCGACACGCGCTTCGTCTCAACCGCCGCCTACAATGCGGTGTGTGGCCTGCCAATGACGAAGACCGACCCCAACGGCATCGTCAGGACCTTCGCCTACGATGCGTTCTGCCGACCCTACCAGGTCTCACAGAACGTGCTGGGTGCCTATGTCAGGACGCAGTTCTTCAACGAAGGCAATCCTGCGGCGCAAGCGCTGGTCAAATACACTCCCCTGCCCAATGGCGCGGGTGAGGACTTTATCGTCTCCTATTATGACGGCCTTGGCCGGGTTTATCGGGTGGAGGCTCCCGGCGAGACGGCGGCCGGTGCACGACGCGTCGTCGAGACTGACTACGATGGGCGAAGCAATGTGCTGCGCACTGCCTTCCCGCGCTTTGTCGGCGAGGCCGCGCAGTGGACCACCAACTTCTATGACTGGGCCGACCGGCTGACAAAGACAGTCAATCCGGATGCCAGTCAGCGCAGCTATCTGAACGAATTGGCCACTGCTGCCGCCACCACTCCACGGCTGAATGCCGTGACAACGACTGACGAGCTTGGCCATCAGACCAGAACGGCGTGGTCTGCGCACGGCGATATCGCGGGTGTCGTTCGCGACTTTGCGGGGCTTCAGCTTGCCGATATCCGCACCTTCGATCTGCTCGGCCGCTTGATCGGCGTCACCGATCCCGGCGGCTCTACCTGGACCTACACCTACGACATGCTGGGCAACAGGCTGTCGGCGTCCGATCCCGATCTCGGCACCTGGACCTATGTGTACGACGCCGCCAACCGGCTGGTCAGCCAGGCCGATGCCAGGGGCACGGTCACCACGCTCAGCTATGACCAGATGGACCGGCTGACGCTGAAGACGGCCACCGCGCCGGGCGGCGGCCCGGTGACGCTGACGCAGAACACCCACGACCAGGCGGCATCAGGCTACTACAACATCGGCCAGCTGACCCGCTCGGAAAACGCCGCCGCCGTCCAGCTCTACAATTATGACGGTCTCGGCAAGGTTGCCCGTCAGGATGCCACCATCGCGGGCATCACCAACACCACGTTCAACGTCCACGACGGCTCCGGCCAGAACGTATATGTCCAATACTTCCCCGTTCAGCTCGACTTCGGTTCGAACACCAACCACTTGCAGTACACCGCCGGCAACAGGCTCTATTCCGCTCCCGGCTTCATCACCTCGACCATCTACGAGGCTGACGGCCAGACCAAGGAGATCACCTACGCCAACGGCGTAAAAACGTCCTTCACCTACTCGCCGACACGGCGCTGGCTGACGCGCATCACCAACGCATTCGGCGCCAGCATGCTGATGGACCGGCAATTCACGCGTGATGCTCTCGGCCGCATCACCAACATTGTCGGGGCCGCTCCCCCAGGCAGTTGGAATTATGTCTACGACAATGCCGACCGGCTGGTCTCATCAGACAATCTCGGCGACAACACGCTCGACGAAACCTTCGCCTATGCCGCCAACGACAACATGATTTCGCGCACGCGTGTCGCTGGTACCTATGTCTATCCTTCGGCGAGCGCAGCTCGTCCGCATGCGCCGGTCTCGGTCGGCGCCAACGCGATGGCCTATGATGCCAATGGCAATCTGACATCGGACGGCAGCCGCACGCTGGTCTGGGACGAGGCCAACCGGCTGAAGACTGTCACGCGCGCCTCCAACACCGTCAATCTCGCCTACGGCCCGGACGGGGCGCGTGCCAGGAAGTCATCGAGCTTCGCCACGACGCTCTATCCCGACGCCAATGTCGAGATCAATCCGGCGATACCCGGAGCAGAGGTTTATACCCGCTATCCGCATCCCGACATCAAGGTCGTCGGCACGACCAAATACTTCCTGCACCGCGAGCATCTGGCCTCCGTGCGCCAGGTCACCGACATGTCGGGCACCGTCGTCGACGGCACCAGCTACGCCACCTATGGCGAAAGCCTCAACACCGGCTTCCAGACGCAGAAGAACTACGTCGGCGAACGTTTCGATGCCGAGACCGGACTGCTGTATCTCAATGCACGCTACATGGATCCGGTGCTGGGGCGGTTTATTTCGCCGGATGATTGGGATCCGACCAAGGAAGGTGTTGGCACCAACCGGTATGCCTATTCTCAGAATGACCCGGTCAACAAAAGCGATCGGAATGGCCACGGATGGGAAAGCCTATTTGGCGGAGGGGGTATTTTCAGCGGAGGCCCTGGAGCTGTTGCCGCCAGAGGTTACATCGGCAATCAGGCCGACATATCTGGACATGCGGGCGTTGATGCCGCCGTTAATACAGGAAAAGCGATTGTATCGGCTACTCCGGTCGGAGACTTGCAATCGATATACGAGGGAGTAAAAGAAAAAGATAAGGGAAAAATTGGGCTAGGCGTGGCGGGCCTTGCGCTGAGTGTGGCGCTACCCGAGGAGAAAATAGGGGCAGCGTTAGTTGAAAATGGACTAAAAGCAGTCGTAAAAGAAACCCCTCTATTATTGAATCCATCAATAAAAATTACTGCAAAAGGTTTGAAGCATACCGTAGATCGTCATACAATTAACAGCATATCGAAGTATGCGGATAAAAGTAAGTTTAGCAACGGTGAGGATGTAGAGTCATTAATAGATTTGGCGACGCAGCAAAAGGCGACCGTGCAGCCAAATGGAAACTTTGTTCGCACCCTTGACGTGAATAGGGATATTGGTGTTGACAGGTCAACAGGACAACCGACGTCGGTAATGTCTGTTGTTACCAATCCAAAGGGTGAATTGGTAACAGCCTTTCCAGGGAGGCCATAGAGTCTAATGTCGCTAGATTTCTCAATCCTTGATGCAAGTGGCGCCCCAAAAAAATCAGTCCCACTAGATGTCGAGCTTCATCATGAATTGTTGGTGGCCGCCAAATCTCTTGGGTTGGGCGAGGTTGTTAGATTCCATGATTACTATGAGGATGAGGAGATACCTCTTTCTTCAATACCGATATTTATGCAAGAAATTTTCATACTAAAAAACAACACTAACTCTTCCAGGTTACTGGATTTCTTAGAAAAAATGACATCGCTCGGGAGTTCCGCTTTATCAGAGAAGAGAAGCATCGTTGCAATATCGGATTGATTTCGAATTACAGTGCACTTTTTGCCATCTTCGCCCGTCCGCCGATGCGGCAAGGAATTACGGTGACAGTGCACTTTATTCATATTCGTTCGACCTTCATTGCGTGTAGATTGCTCCCATGGCTCGCCTCGCCCGCATTGTCGTGCCCAGTCTGCCGCACCACGTAACCCAGCGCGGCAACGGGCGCGCCAAGGTGTTTTTCACGCTTGGTGACTACGCGCTCTACAAGGCCCTCCTAGTCGAGCATTGCCGCGCCGCCGATGTCGGCATCTGGCCCTGATGCCGAACCATGTGCACCTGATCTCGACACCGGCAGACCCGGATGGCCTGCGGCGCGCGCTTGCCAAGGTGCACCAGTGCCTATGCCGGCACCATCCATGCGCGGCAAAAGAAAACCGGGCATTTCTGGCAAGGTCGCTTCGGCGCCGTCGCGATGGACGAGGATCGCCTGTTGTCGGCAGTGCGCTATGTCGGGCTGAACCCGGTACGCGCGGGGTTGGTGAGCCAGGCGGCGGATTGGCCCTGGTCAAGCGCTCGGGCGCATCTGACGGATGAAGCCGATGGCGTTACGGATCTGGGGCCGATGAAAGACCGGCTGCCCTCGTCGGCCGGACTGTTCGACCTGATCGAGACGGATGTCGCGGCTTTCGACGCCCTGCGCAAAGCCGAGAGCATCGGCCGGCCGGTGGGCAGCGAAGCATTTCTGGACCGGATTGCCGGGCAAACCGGAAGGGCCGTGAAATCGGGAAAGCGAGGCAGGCGGCGAAAAGAAAATAGTGCACTGTCACCGTAATTCAAGAAATTCTAAAAATGGTGGTCGCAAATAATGTCCGGCTCTAGTGCTCGCTTTCAACTTAAAGAGATAAATGACGGCGGCCGTCATTTGTCCGAAAAAGAAAAAGAATCCGTGCGTGGTATGCTGCTAGGGAAAATAGCGCGAGCACATATGGGCGACGGTATAATCCCAGACCGGAAAATCTATGCTCCAATGGTCAGAAATAACACCCGGCTACTGGAAGGGTGTTTGGGTATTCAAGGGCCGAGTAAAGGCACTTGGACAGAGGAAATGTTCGATGTTTTCTTCGGAAAGCATTTCGTTGGCGGGTGTTACCTTTGGGTGGAGCCTCCAGTAGGGCACATACCGGATCCTATCTTTTGGGCACCTTACAGTCCGGCGCGCCGAGACTGGCTATATATCTATGCAAGCAATTTGGGCATGCGACCTTGTGGAATGATGCGCGTGGACGGCCGCCTAGCAGTTTACGCCAATTTGGACTGTGATTTCACATTTGTACTTGGCGACGATGGCATCATTAAAAATTTTGACAAAGCATTTGGTGGGCGGGAAAAGATTTGTGAAGAATTTAACAAATTTTTGGATTCAAACGAAGTAGATCTTGGTGAAGGGAGTATATATGCGTTTATGAAGTTATACTTACCAGAGATTGGAGGTTGCACTTGATGGAATTACGGCGACAGTATTAGCCTGACCATCGCTGTGAGCAGCTTCAAAACCCCGCCTGATCGCGAAACAGCTCCGCATTGTCCAGCTTCGAAACCTCGATCACCGCTTGCGTGCGGCTGTACACATTGAGTTTGGAATTACGGTGACAGTGCACTTTATTCATGTTCGTCCGACCTTCATTGCGTGTAGACGGCCAGCATGGCTCGCCTTGCCCGTATTGTCGTTCCCGGTCTGCCGCACCACGTGACGCGGCGTGGCAACCGGCGCGCCAAAGTGTTTTTCGCGCCTGGTGACTACGCGCCCTACAAGAACCTGCTGGTCGAGCATTGCCGCGCCGCCGATGTCGGCATCTGGCCCTGATGCCGAACCATGTGCACCTGATCCTGACACCGCCCGACCCCGATGGCTTGCGGCGCGCGCTTGCCAAGGTGCATCGCGCCTATGCCGGCACCATCCACGCGCGACAGAAGAAAACCGGGCATTTCTGGCAGGAATTACGGTGACAGTGCACTTTTTACCATCTTCACCCGTCCGCCCATGCGGCAAGGGGCCTGCTCGGCGGCCATCTCTGTAGCTCACCGCGGTCTTGGCTGCCCTGGTCAAGTAGCAGGCCTCCTTTGTTGATATCCAGACCTCGGGCCTTAGCCCGACCCGGGGCAGGTTGCCGCCCTCCACCACCAACCCTGTGGATAGACCCCAGACACCGCCATCATTCCCGACATCGGCTTGCAAGAAGCCCTAGACTGAACCCCTAGGGGAATCGGGTGGATGTCGAGCAAGCCGAGTCATCGCGTCGTGTTGTGCACGCTGCTGGCGATTGCCGGCTGCACCTCCGCGCCGGGCAAGGACTTCTTCACCGAGACCATCGACAGCCTGCATGCCAGGAACTCGCCGTTGCGGGCGGGCTACACCGGTCCCGGCGCCATCACCTCGGCGGCCGGCCAGGCGCAGCGCTTCAACGGCACGCAGTATCAGGGCTCGGGCCAGTTCGTCTCCTCCGGCGCGCCCGTCACCAAGGTGACGACAGACGGTTCGGGCCAGTTCGAGCTCAACCTGATCAATGCGCCGATCACCGAGGCGGCCAAAGCGGTTCTGGGCGATGCGCTGCACCTCAACTACATCGTCGATCCGCGCGTACAGGGCACGGTGACCTTGCAGACCTCGCAGCCGGTGTCGAAGGACGCGCTGGTCGACATCCTGCAATCGGCGCTCGCGGTGAATTCCGCCGGCATCACCAACCGCGCAGGCACCTACCAGATCGTGCCGCTTTCCGAGATCATGTCCAGCACACCGCCGGTCAGTGTGCCTTCGGTTTCGCCGTCCGGCCCCGGCGTCAAGGTGCAGGTGCTGCAGCTGCAATTCATCGCCGCCGACGAGATGAAGACCATTCTCGAACCGATCACCCGACAGGGGTCGGTGCTGCGGGTCGATTCCGTTCGCAACCTGATCACGGTCGCCGGCAACGACAGCGACCTCAATGCTATCAGAGAAGCTGTCTCGGTGTTCGACGTTGACTGGATGCGCGGCATGTCGGTGGCGCTGCATCCGCTCAAGACCTCCAAGCCGGAGGCGGTTGCCGCCGAACTCGATTCCATCTTCGGCACCAAGGAGGGGCCCGGCGCCAAGCTCATCCAGTTCATCCCCAACGACAGGCTGAATTCGGTGCTGGTGATCACCTCGCGCCCGGCCTATCTCGCCCGTGCCGCGACCTGGATCAACAAGCTCGATCGGCTGGCCGAGACCAACGAAGATCAGCTTTTCGTCTACCAGATCCAGAACCGCCCGGCCAAGGAACTGGCTGCGGTGTTGAGCTCCGTGCTTGGCACCACGGTCAAGACCGAGGGAGATTCAGGCGGCTCGAATGTGTCGCCCGACCAGACGCCGATCGCCATGCAATCGGATGGCGTCACGCCGGTGCCACTGACCGGGCCGTCGCCTTCGATGCCGATGCAGGATGGACAGGCGCCGGCCCACGCCACGGTCGTCGCCGATGTCGAAAACAATGCGCTGCTGATCCAGACCACAGCGCGCGACTACGAACGCATCGAGCAGATACTGGCCAAGGTCGACGTTCTGCCGACGCAAGTCATGCTGGAGGCTGTCATCGCCGAAGTGACGCTCAACGACGATTTGAAATACGGACTGCGCTGGTTCTTCGAGAATGGCGGCATGAACATCTCGGTGACCGACGTGGCAAAGGGCGTTGCCGCTGCGGCACTGCCCGGCTTCAACTGGAGCTACGCCACCGACAACATCCAGGTGACGCTGAATGCACTTTCCAGCATCACCGACGTCAATGTCATCTCGGCGCCGACCATCATGGCGCTGAACAACCAGAAGGCGATCTTGCAGGTCGGCGACCAGGTGCCGATCGCGACAAGGCAAGTGGTGGACCAGACGCTCGGCAGCTCGCCGGTCGTCTCGGTCGAGATGAAGGACACCGGTGTCATCCTGACCGTGACGCCACGCATCAACAATGCCGGCAGGGTCATGCTCGACATCCAGCAGGAGGTCAGCAACGTCACAAGGACGACCAGCTCCGGCATCGATTCACCGACCATCCAGCAGCGCAAGATTCAGACCCGCGTCCTGGTCAATGACGGCGAGAGCCTGGCGCTGGGCGGCCTGATACAGTCGCGCAATAATGTCGACCGCACGCAAGTGCCTATCCTCGGCGACATCCCGATCATCGGCAACGCGTTCAAGCAGAAGACGGACAGCATCGGACGCACCGAACTGATCATCTTCATCAGGCCGCATGTCGTGCGCGACATCAACGAAGCCCGCGAGGTGACGGACGAATTCCGCGGCAAGATCAGCTTGCAGACGCCGATCCAGAAGCGACGCGGCGGCACCAAGCTGCAACAGGACCTGAAGAGGCTGGCGTATTGACGATGCACTCATCCCTCGTGCTGGCTGCCACGATCGCCCTGGCGGCTATTCTCTGCGCTATTTCGATCGCCGATTTCCGCCGGCAGATCATCCCGGATGGGTTCAACCTGGCTCTGGCCGGCATCGGCCTTGTCTATCAGATGGCGACGCAGGCGGACGGCCTGCCGGCGCGGCTGCTGTTCGCCGCCGCGACCTTTGCCGCTGCCTGGTTGATCCGGCGCGGCCATTTCCTGATGACCGGCCGGATTGGCCTCGGCCTCGGCGACGTCAAGATGCTGGCCGCCGCCGCATGCTGGATCAGCCCGCTGCTGTTGCCGGTGCTGCTGTTCGTCGCCAGCGCCAGCGCTTTGCTGTTCGTCGGCGGGCTGGTGATCGCGACAGGGCCGGCGGCGGCCAAAGCCCGTGTCGCCTTCGGCCCGTTCATCGCCATCGGCCTCGGCTGCAGCTGGGCACTGGAGCAACTTGCAGGTTTGGACATGGGACTGCTCTGATGATCACTCCACGCTTTACCTCTGAAAAATCCCGCCGAGAACGCGACGATCGCGAAAGCGGCTTCACCCTGGTCGAACTTCTGGTCGTGCTCGCCATCATCGCGCTGATCGCCACGCTCGCAGCACCTCAGGTGCTGCGCTATCTCGGCTCGGCAAGAACCAACGCGGCCAAGGCGCAAGTCCGCAACATCGAAAGCGCGCTTGAACTCTACTATGTCGACAATGCGAAATATCCGACCGCGGAGGAGGGGCTCTCGGCCCTGGTTGCGGCGCCCACAGGCGAAGCGCGTTGGAACGGCCCTTACCTCAAGGGGACGACCGGTCTCAAGGATCCGTGGGGGAGGCCTTATTCCTACGAAGTGAAGGCCGATGCGAGCGGCGTGGTCATCCGCAGCCTTGGAAAAGACGGCAAGCCCGATGGAACCGGCGAAGACCAGGACATCAGCAACTGATATTTCTTCTCTATGGTCGGCGCTGTGTTTCGGGGCGCTGTGTTTCGTTCATGCCCGGCAGCTGCCGGGCATTGGCCAGATCGAGGCGAGCAAAACCGCTCGCCGAAAAGGCGGCACCATCGCGCTGAACCGACACGGTGAACCGCACTGCGGCGGGCAGGCGCCGCGGCGCATTCCAGCTCGACAACCATGATGAACCAGCCGTCGAACCGTCGAGATATTCGAATCTTATGGCGTTCACACCGCCGAGCAGCCGCACCGGCTGGCTCTGCGTCGACGCGCCGGGTCCGCTGCCGCGCCGTGTTTTCTGGACAATGGCCAGTGCACTTCCGCCAAGCGAAACTGCAATTTCGCGCAGCGCGGAGGATTTGAAGCCGATCGCCTGAACGGCGTTGAACTCGATCCGGGAACCATCGCCGTCGAGATAAAGCACCTGGTCCGGCGACGACTTCGACAAGGGCAAGGGCTCGGCATGGCTGATCGCCGTTTCCAGAAACCGCGATGCGGCGTCGACCTCCATCTGGAATTCCGTTGCTTTTTCGATGCGCAGCATGGTTCGAGCCTGGCCGAGGAAGACCATCATCAGCGATGTGATCACGCCGATCAGGGCCAGCCCGACCAACACGTCGATCAGCGCAAATCCCTCGACTGATGCCGATGGTCCCCTTGATGATCTGGCGTCGGGCAGGGGGATGCCTGAACGGCGCTCCGGCCGGCAGACGGCGCGGATTTTCGAGTGAGCGCGGGAAAACAGGCCGCTCATTGAGCACCGGGCTCCTGCACCGGCACGAAGGTTAGAAACGGCTTGCCTGGAAACGCTCCGCCCGTCTTTTCTATGAGCACAGCCGTCACCTTGGCCTTCGACATTTCTATCGTGTGCGTCTTCAGGGTCCAGCCGTTTGGCGCCGTGGTTTGTGTCCGGGCCTCGTAGTCGGCCAGCATCACACGCACGGTCCTGGCGGCTTCGACCTGGCGCTTGGCCGCGGCGATGCTGCGGCTCGCCAGAACGATCGACTGGCTGGCGATGCCAAGCACAAGCGCCAGGATGGTCATGGCGACGATCATCTCCAGGATCGAAAATCCGTCTTCGGAGGTCGGTTGAGACGATGGCGCCGTCATGGCAGCGCGCGCCAGGTTGAAAGCCCGGTCAGCCAGTTGACCGCGATGCGCGCGGTCCGCCCTTTTTGCAGCAGCGAGATGTCCATGCCGGAAGCGCTGCCATCGGGAAGGAAGGTCAGGACTGTCTGACGGTCGGCGATGACGGTCTCCTGGCCGGTGGTCACGGTCATTTTGACATCGTCCGGCAGCGTGAGCGTGTTCTGTTCGCCGAACCGGAAGGTGCGGGTGCCGAGGTCGACGAGAACCTGCCTGGGCCTGGCGGTGGCGATCGCCGATGTGCGCGACAGGCGCAGCCGCATGGTGATCTCGCCGGCCAGTGTCTCCAGGTTCCTGGTGCGATAGTTGCTGACCAGCCCCGGTGCAGCGATGGCCGCGACGAGGGCCATGATCGCCAGCACGACCAGCATCTCGACCAGAGTAAATCCGGCCGTTGCGTGCGCCGGCGCGCCGGCTCTCGACGCAGCTGTCATTGCAGTGCCAGATCGTTGATGCTGAGGATCGTGGTCATCACCGAAATGACCAGGCTGCCGACGAGGAAGCCGAGCGAAATCGTCAAAGCCGGGGTCAGCAGCTTCAGCACAGTGTCGATCCGGCGCGTCAGCGTCAGCTGGAGCATTTTCGCGGCCCGATCCAGGACCACGGGAAGGGCATTCGCCTCTTCGCCGAGCGAGACCAGCGACATCGTCGCATTGTCGAAAATCCCTGCCTTGACGATCGCGCCATGCAGGCGGGCGCCGTTGGCGACGGTTTCTTCGATCGCCGCAAAGCTTGCCGCCAGCGAACTCTGCCTGGAAACATTGGCGGCCAGGCCGAGCGCCTCGGTCATCGCCACGCCATTGCCGAGCAGCAGCGCAAGCGTTTCCAGATAGCGCGCGATCACGGCATCCCTGACCAGCGCGCCGATCAGCGGGATCTTCAACAGCCAATGCGAGAGGCGTTTTCTCGCACCGGTGGATCGGGACAGAAAAAGCCAGGTAAGCAGGCCGAGGACCGCCGCCAGCGGGAAGACGAACGGATAGTCGCGGAACACCGTGCCGAATGCAGAAAGCATGGTCATGGTGAACGGCTTGGGAGCAGATGAGCCTTCGAAAATCGGTTCCAGCGCCGGTACCAGGACCGTCGCCAGAATGACCAGCGCCCCGCTCATCACCAGCAGCAGGAAGGCAGGATAGGCCAGAGCCTCGATAATTGCCGCACGGCGTTTGGCCGTTGCCTCATAGGTGTCCGCCAGCCGCTGGCATATATAGGCCATCTTGCCGCTGCGCTCGCCGCTGGCGAGCAGGGCGGCAACGTCGGAGGTGATACCCGGCAGCCCGGCAAAGGCCTCGGCGATCGGCCGGCCGCCGGTTGTGAGATCGAGCACCGATTGCAGCTGTTGACGCCGCTGACCGTTGGCCTCGCCCGAAATGACCGCATGCAAGGCGCGGTCGACGGTGAACCCGGCATTCAGAAGCACCGAAAGCTCGGAAAACAGACGGCCGAGATCGACCTTGCGGGTCAACGTCAGCGCGCTGCGCCCGGGCAGGCGAAGCTGCTGCTTGTCGCCGCTCACAGGCGCAAGGTGAAAGGAACGGCGGCCCTGCTGCGCCAGTTTGCGCGCCGCATCTTGCTTGGTCGACGCATCGAGAATGCCGGTCTCGGTGCTGCCGTCGACGAGATAGGCGCGATAGGCGAAGGCCGGCATCAGCCCCCTCCCGCGAGATCGATGACACGCCGGACTTCGTCCATCGTGGTGACCTGCGATCGGGCAAGGGCGGTTGCGTGGACCGACATCGGCACGAGGTCGTCCTCGGCGGCAATTTTCCCGATCTCCATTTCGCCGGCGCCCCGGTCAATAAGCTCGGCGATGCGCGGCGATACCTGCAGCATTTCGTAGGTCACTGTGCGCCCGCTGTAGCCGGAGCCGTTGCAGGTGCGGCAGGCCGGGCCGGTTTGGTCGGCGCCGTGGCAGGTCGGGCAGACACGGCGCAACAGCCTCTGTGCGATGACGCCCCGGATCGTCGCGCCGAGCAGATAGCCGTCGATGCCCATGTCGCGAAGCCGCGTCAGCGCGCCCGCGGCACTGTTGGTGTGAAGTGTCGAGAACACCAGATGGCCGGTGAGCGCCGCCTGGACCGCGACCTGCGCCGTCTCGCGATCGCGAATTTCACCGAGCAGGATGATGTCGGGGTCCTGCCGCAAGATCGAACGCAGGGCGGCGGCAAAGTCGAGGTCGATCGCCGGATTGACCTGCAACTGGGTGATGCCCGCCATGCGATATTCGACCGGATCCTCGACCGTGAAGATCTTGACGTCCGGCCGCGAACGCTCGGCGAGGATCGAATAGAGTGTCGTCGTCTTGCCGCTGCCGGTCGGCCCGGTGATCAGCACGATGCCGTTGGCGGCTTGCGACATGGAGCGGATCTTGCCTTGCGCGACACCGTCGAAACCCAGTTTCTCCAATTTCAATTCGACGCCGGCACGGTCAAGAATTCGAAGTACGATGGCTTCGCCGTGAATCGACGGAATGACCGAGACGCGCAGGTCGACGTCGCGGCCGCGCACGGCGATGCGCATGCGTCCATCCTGCGGCAGGCGCCGCTCGGCAATGTTGAGGCGCGACAGGATTTTGATGCGGGTGGAGATGCCGGACAGCATCGCAATCGATGCGGTATCGACGGTCGACAGCATGCCGTCATGCCGGAAGCGGATGCGGACGTGATCCTCGAGCGGCTCGATATGGATGTCGGTGGCCCTTGCATCGACAGCCTTGTGGATGGTCTCGGCGACGAAGCGGACGATCGGCGCCTCACGGGCAAAATCCTTCAATCGTTCGAGGTCGTCGGGACCGAAATCCAGGAATTCGCCACCACCGCCGCCATTTGAAACGGCCTCCAGAGCCGATTGCTCGATGCGATCGATGCATTCGGTGATCGTGCGCCTCGGCAAGATGCGCAGCGCCAGTGTCCGCTCATAGTGAAAGGCAAGCGCGTCGATGGTTGCCGACGAGAAGGGATCGGCGACGGCGACAACCAGCCGCTCGGCATCCATTTGCAGCGGCAGGATCGCATTTGCACGCAGGTAGACCAACGGCACGCTTGCCAGCATTTCGGGGCTGATCTGTTCGGGAATCTCGACCGTCGGTGCCTGGAGGTAGCGGCTGAGGCTGTTGGCAAGCTCCTGCTCGCCGATCAGTCCGAGTTCGGTCATCACCGTATCGAATGGGTGTCCTGATGTTCGCGATGCTCCCAATGCGCGCTGGGCCGCGTGCGCAGTCAGCACCTTCTCGCCTTCGAGAAAGGCCAGAAACGCTTCGGTCCCCTGGGGCTGGGCGGGGGCGTTCATGAGCTCCACCCCTGCAGGAGCTGTGCGGCCTCGGTGCCGAAAAGCACCTCGCAGCCGGCACTGCCGGCGCCTGCCGGCAATGTGCCGGCGTCACGCGCCGGGCTTCGCGAGACGCGCCGGAACGCCGTGTCGCTCACCGGAGATTTCTCGATGATGAACCCGGCCTGACCCGTGATGCCGGATCCGTCGCGTGTGACGGCCACGTCGACCGTGTAGGCCGAAGCCTCGGCAGCCTGAACAAGCGCGGCGCTGGAACCAGAGGCAAGGGCCGCCCGAAGACGGTTCGGTGCACGATCGGCGCTGATCGTGCCGCGCTTCGAGTTGACCGTGAAGGCGGCATGGAGGGCCTGCAGGGGCACTGACGCAAGGGCAGCGAACTCCTGCAGTTCGGACACCGATTCGAACGGCGCCTGCTTGTCTTGCGGCGGCCCGACGGCGCTTCTTGGCCCGGGCTGGCCGGCAAACAGCTTGGCGTTGTCACGAAACCGCAGCGCGGCCTCGGCCAGCGCTTGCGACGCCTGCTGCTCGAAGCCAAGCGACGCGAAACCAAGCGCCAGCAAATTGTCGTCGGCGGCATTGAGATCGATCAGCCCGCCGTGATCCTGGACGCGCACATCGAAGCTGAACGCACCCGACCGGCACGCCGCCGGTGTGGAATCCAGCGCAAACGTCTTTGTCCCCGATCCGCCGGTCAATTCGCTCGCAACAAGATTGCCCAGGCCCTCGGCAAGCAGCGACAGGCGCTCCTGTTCTACCTCGTTGTTGGCGATCATCAGCCGCGTTTTGGCCGTCACGGCGAAGGGCACGACGATTGCCGAGACGATCAGCATGAACACCAGCACGGCGATCAGCGAAAAGCCGCTATTTGGGCTTTCGTTGCCTGCGCTTGCGCCGTCGTGAGGTGTGCGGCCGCTCATAATTCCGGGACCGGGGGTGGCGGAGGGGGCGGTGGTGGTGGCGGGAGGTTCTCCCATGGCGGATAAAGCAGGATGTGGGCCACCTTGCCGTCCCGCTCGAGCACGGCCTGATCCTTGTCGATCGCCGACACCTTCCAGCCATCGACGGTCTCGCCATTGCCATACCAGACAGCAGCATCGCTGCCCGCGACGCGCAGCAGCGCCTTTGCCGCTCCGCCGTTTCTGCTGATGCCCAGCAGCGATGGCGTAACGGCCGGTGCGGCTTCGGGCCGTGGAGCCGGCTGCTGGGTCGGTGCGACGGCGATTTCCACCGGCTGCGGGGGGACTGGCGGCGGCACGATTTTCCGGCGCGTCGGTGTGAACAGCGGACGCTGGAACGTCTCGCTGAAATCGCCGGCCTCAGGAAACTGCAGCGATCCCGCCGCTGATGCCAACGCGCCGTCATGCCCTTTCCCGGAGGCGACCGGCGTGATGTCCACCGGCGTGCCGTAGAGCACGACATTGACCAGGATGAGGCCCGCGATCATGGCCGCAATCGCCGGGCCGGTGACTTTCAGGGTCATGGCTTGACCCCACTGGCTGCCGATGCGCCTTGCCTTTGCAGCGGGCCGTAAAACAGGATCTCGGCAAAGATCTCGGGGTCGCCGCTGCGCCCGGCGGCCGGTCCGACATCGGTCGTGCGCACGGTGGCCTCGCGAATGAACAGCACCGGAAGCGACGTTTCGATGGCGAGAGCGGCGTTGTGAATGCCCTCGAGCGGCCCCGAAAGGTTGGCCCGCAGCCCGATGAAATCGACGCCGGCTTCGCTGAGCACCGGTGCATTGCCGGCCGACAGCACGTTCACGCCGTTGGCGGCGGCGATCGCGTTCAGGCGGGTCTGCAGCCCGCCGCGAATGATCGCTTCGCTCTCGCCGGTGAGAAATTCGGGATTTGCTGCCACTGCCGGACTGGCGGCGCTATCGAGGCGCTTGGCCAGTGCCGCCACGCTCTGCAACTGGCCGAGGAGCTCGCGCTTCTCCTCGATCCCGGCCTGTGCCGAGGCGACACTGTCGAGCGCCGCGAACACCACCCAGGCGAGGACGCCAGCCGATACCGCCGCGATGGCCAGCGCGATCAGGCGGCGAACCAGCGGGCTGGTGTTGAGGATGGCGAAGAGCATCGCTAGAGCGCTCCGATCTTTGCTGTAATGGTGAAGTGTTCGCCCTCCTGGCCGGGAACCTTGACCACGGGCGAAGCGAATTCGGGCGCCGAAAACAACGGCGAGGCGTCGAGCGGCTGGATCAGCTCGGCGGCGGAGGCCGAAAAGCCTGTGATGGTCAGGTCGTCGCCCTTGGCCGAAAGATCGGTCAGCCAGGTCGTGTCGGGAAGCAGGTGCGTCAGCTCGGCCCAGACGCGGACCAGCGACGCCGTCGTCTTCTTTTCCTGGCGGATTCTTTCGATCTGCTCGATGCCGGCCTGGCGCTTCTGCAGCGAGGTGCGTGCCGCCTTGGCCTGCACCTGCGCATCGGCGATCTGCGCGTCCAGTTCGGCACCCGCCTGCCAGCTGCGCCAATGCGCGTGAGCAAAGGTGACCAGCATGGCTCCGGCCAGGATCGAACAGGCCGCGATCCCTATAGTTCTTCGGCTCCGGCCGCCAGCGCTCGGCGGCCAGACGGCGGCGAGGCTGAGCGGATCGGCCCGCAGCACGCTGTGCGGCTGCAACAGCGATAGGCAGCGGACCGATCCACCAGCCCGGCGGACCGCTTCGAGCACCGCAGCAAGCGTCTTCGCCTTGACGACATGGTAGAAGCAGTCCTGCTCGGCGTGCCTGGCAAAGACGACATGCACCTGCGCCGGATCGATCGGCGTCGAGGCCAGGAGGTCGAGCTCGGCCATGTCCCGAGCCTGGCGAAGCGGCAGCCGCCGCGCCGCCAGTTGCCGGGTCAGGAACAGCCCGGGCTCAATGCGGATATCGAAGGTCGGCCGCTTGCGCCGAGGCCCGCTCTGGAGAAGCGCCAGAACCTCGTCCGAAGCGGCGGTGAGCGCCAACGGGATTGATTGGAACTCCGGCGCATTGGCCTCGCGGGCGCGGATGCCGTCATCGGCCACGCTGACGATCCAGTCGCAGGTGGTGGCTTGCCTTTGTTTGGGCGCAAGCCGCGCCCGGACCCCTCGCAGCTCGTCGAGCCACCAGTCGAAAAAATCCAGAACCTGCGCGTTGAGTGTCGCCACAACCAGCCGCCCGCCAACCCGGCTGATTCTCGGCCGAGGTTTTCAAGATGAGATTACTACAAAAGCCGATTTGATGCGGATATTAGCGAAGGCGCGGCAGGCCGATTAGTCACAGCTTTTGTTGAGACCGAAGAACGACATGAAACCGCAGGCATTCCGATTTTTGGTCTTGAGCACCTATGATTTAGGTCTCGGTCGGCCTGCCAAGCGGGTTCTCGTTCAGTCGATGGTTGAGCAACTGGTCGACTGAGAGGTATCGGAAGCCCCTTTCATTTCCCTGGTTCGGCATACAGGGTTGGAGGCATCAGGTGGAGGCGGTCCGCGTGGCGTTTGCGGCGATCCTCGGGTTCCTGACTGCCGTTTCGTCCAACAGTTCCGATTCCGGCAAGGCCGTGTCGAGGAGACTTGCGACGGCCAAGGAACTGCTCGCGCTTCGCCCGTGCGCGTGATCGACGGCGTTGATGTCATAGGGCCTGCTGACTTCAGCCGCGCGGCATTAATCGCCGGTTTCAGCGAATGTCGGGATTGTTCGACCATACCGCATTGCACAATTCCTTCGCTTGGTCACAATGCAGGCATGGTCCGAACTTCTCTCGCCGTCCTGGTGATCGACGAAAACCGTATCCGCGCCGCGATCATCGAAGCGGGGTTGCGCGAGGCCGGGCATGAGCGGGTCACCGTCATCCACGACGTAAGCGGCATTGCGCGGCGGATCGCCGAGATCGAGCCCGACGTCATCGTCATCGATCTCGAAAATCCGAACCGCGACATGCTGGAAAACATGTTCCAGCTGTCGCGCGCGGTGAAGCGGCCGATCGCCATGTTCGTCGACCGTTCCGATCAGGCCTCGATCGAGGCGGCGGTCGACGCCGGCGTTTCGGCCTATGTCGTCGACGGGCTGCGGCAAGAGCGCGTCAAACCGATCCTCGACATGGCGGTGAGCCGCTTCAACGCCTTTTCACGCATGGCGCGCGAACTGGAAGAGGTTCGCGGCGAACTCGAGAGCCGCAAGGTGATCGATCGCGCCAAGGGCATCCTGATGAAGTCGCGTGGCCTCTCCGAAGAGGCCGCCTACACGCTGCTGCGCAAGACGGCGATGAACCAGAACCGCAAGATCGGCGACATCGCCCAGAGCCTGGTGACTGCCGCCGGGCTGCTGGGACCGGCGGAGGACGAATGAAGATGGGCGCCGAGCACCAGATCACCGCCGGCTTCATGCCGCTTTTCGACAGCGCCGTGCTGGTCGCGGCCGGCGAGCTTGGCTTTGCCGAACGGGAAGGCGTCGATCTCACGCTGCACAGAGAGACATCCTGGGCCAACATCCGCGACCGCATCGCCATCGGCCATTTCCATCTCGCGCATATGCTCGGACCGATGCCGCTCGCCTGCAATCTCGGGCTGACGCCGCTCGCTTCGGAGACCATCGTGCCGTTTTCGCTTGGGCTCGGCGGCAATTGCGTCACCATCTCCAACGCCGTCTGGGCCGGCATGGCGGCGCACGGCGCCGAACCCGATCTCGACCCGGCGCGCGCCGGTGCGGCACTCGGCGCGCTCATCCGCGAGCGTGCCGTGGCCGGTTATGACCCGTTGCGCTTCGCGGTCGTGCATCCCCATTCCGGGCACAATTACGAACTGCGCTACTGGCTCGCCGCCTGTGGCATCGATCCAGAGCGGCAGATCGAGATCGTCATCGTGCCGCCGCCCTTCATGGCCGACGCGCTGGCCGCTGGGCGGATCGACGGCTATTGCGTCGGCGAACCCTGGAACAGCGCTGCGGTGGCCGCCGGCACGGGCCATATCGTCACCGTCAAGGCGCAGATATGGCGCAACAGCCCGGAGAAGGTGATCGGCGTGCGCAAGGCCTGGGCGGACGAGAATCCTGCGGCACTGGCGGCACTGCTGCGGGCGCTGCATCACTCGGCGCGCTGGTGCCAGGATCAGGCCAACCACGGCGAATTGGCCGCGGTGATGGCGCAGGCCGGCTTTCTCGGCCTGCCGCCGGCGGTCCAGATGCCGATCCTGACCGGCCATCTGCAATTGGGTGGCGGGGCGGAGCTGGATATCGACGACTTCTTCCTGCCTTTCGACAAGGCGGCGAACTTTCCGTGGAAGAGTCATGCGCTGTGGTTCTACACGCAGATGGTGCGCTGGGGGCATGTGGCGCACACGCCGGAAAATCTCGCCATCGCCCGTGACTGCTACCGGCCCGACCTCTATCGTTCGGCGCTGAAGCCGCTTGGCGTAGCACTTCCCGGCGCCAATTCGAAGGTCGAGGGCGCGCTCAAAGCAGCAACCGCGGTCGGTGCGACTGGGGCCGGCCTGGTGCTCGGCCCGGACGGTTTCTTCGACGGCCAGATCTTCGATCCCCTTGAGATCGACGCCTATATTGCCGGACAGAAGTCGGCTCACACGAACGACTGATCATTTCCGCGCCACTCTTGTGCATTGCACAAAAGTTGTGCGTGCACCAGCGCTAATGAACAATCTTTGGCTTGCTCGCCCGGCGGGCCGGCGCGCCGACGATTGTGGCATCTCATTGATCTCATTGATGTTTGTTATCCATCCCAAAACTGGCATGGTTCCTGCTTTGTAATAGGCAGACTCTTCTCGGGGTCACGGAACAGGCGTCCAATGGCGGGCGCTACAGGCAAAGCTGCCGCTCAGGTCAACACGCGATCCCGGATGGACGGACGCGCGCGGCCTGGCCGGCGGCTTTTTTGTTTTGATCGAACACGCAATCAACGGCGCTGATCCCAAGCAGTGCCCAACGGGAGACGATGATGACGAAACGCATCAAGACCGAAGCCCCTCTCGAGGGTATGACTCGCCGCAATTTCCTGATGGCAAGTGCTGCCACCGCGGCAACCCTGGCGGCCGCGCGTGCGCTGCTGCCCTCCGGCGCCTATGCCGCAACGGCCGCTCCGGAAGTCACCGGCGCCAAACTCGGCTTCATCGCGCTGACCGATGCGGCTCCGCTGATGATCGCCAAGGAGAAAGGGTTGTTCGCCAAGTTCGGCATGCCCGATGTCGAGGTGCTCAAACAGGCCTCCTGGGGCGCGACACGTGACAATCTGATGCTTGGCGGCGCGGCCAATGGCATCGATGGTGCTCACATCCTGACGCCGCTGCCTTATCTCATGCACACCGGCAAGGTGACGCAGAACAACCAGCCGATGCCGATGGCGATCGTGGCGCGGCTCAACTACGACTGCCAGGGCATTTCGGTCGCCCAGGAATATGCCGGCACCGGTGTCGGCCTCGATGCCTCGAAGCTGAAGGACGCCTTCGCCGCCAAAAAGGCGGCCGGCAAAGAAATCAAGGCCGCCATGACCTTCCCGGGCGGCACGCATGATTTGTGGCTGCGCTACTGGCTCGCCGCCGGCGGCATCGATCCCGACAAGGACGTCTCGACCATCGTCGTGCCGCCGCCGCAGATGGTGGCCAACATGAAGGTCGGCAACATGGACGTGTTCTGTGTCGGCGAGCCATGGAACGAGCAACTCGTCCACCAGGGCGTCGGCTTCACCGCTGCCACGACGGGCGAATTGTGGAAGGGGCACCCGGAAAAGGCGCTCGGCCTGCGCGCCGAATTCATCGAGAAGTACCCGAACGCCACCAAGGCGATCCTGATGGCCGTGATGGAAGCCCAGCAATGGTGCGAGGTCAGCGAGAACAAGGACGAGATGGCCGCCATCATAGGCAAGCGGCAATGGATGAACGTGCCCGTCGCCGATATCATCGGCCGCCTCAAGGGGGACATCAACTACGGCAACGGCCGCGTCGCCAACGGCACCGATCTCTACATGAAGTTCTGGAAAGGCGGCGTCTCCTATCCATTCAAGAGCCACGATACGTGGTTCCTCGCCGAGAACATCCGCTGGGGCAAGTTCGCGCCGACCACCGATCTCAAGGTGCTGGTCGACCAGGTCAACCGCGAGGATCTGTGGCGCGAGGCGGCCAAGGACCTTGGCGTCGCGGCAGCCGACATCCCGGCGTCGCCATCGCGAGGCGTCGAGACCTTCTTCGACGGCAAGATCTTCGATCCGGCCAACCCGTCCGCCTATCTCGACAGCCTGAAGATCAAGGCCTCGGCTTGACCGCCGCAGACGGCGCAGTGCGCCGTTTGTCGACCGCAAGTGCAACGGCGCCGCTTGCGCCGCTGCCGCACGCAAGCGGCGCTCGCGCCGCTTGTCGCAAATCCCGACCACGGAGTTTTTCCCAGACATGTCGATCCAGACTATCGAGGACACAAAGGTGAAGGCGTTCCCCGCGAAACCTGCGGCGGTGATCGCTTTCACCGCCAAGGCGCGGCGCCGCTTCGATCTGCTCGCCATCGCTGGCAAGTTGGCCAGGGCGCTGGTGCCGCCGGCCATCGTCATCGCCATCATGTTGGTCGTCTGGCAGATCGCCTGCTCGTCGCCGACATCAAGCCTGCCGCCGCCGAGTCAGGTGTGGAACGAGGCCTACGATTTGATCGCGCATCCGTTCTTCGACAATGGCCCGCAGGATATCGGGCTCGCCTGGCGCGTGCTGATCTCGCTGCAGCGCGTTGCCATCGGCTTCGGCCTGGCGGCGATCGTCGGCGTGGCGCTCGGCGCGCTGGTCGGCCAGTCGATCTGGGCGATGCGCGGTCTCGACCCGGTGTTCCAGATCCTGCGTACCGTGCCGCCGCTGGCGTGGCTGCCTCTGTCTCTGGCCGCGTTTCGCGATTCCAGCCCGTCGGCGATCTTCGTCATCTTCATCACCTCGATCTGGCCGATCATCATCAACACCGCCGTCGGCGTGCGCAACATCCCCGAGGATTACCGCAACGTCTCGCGCATCCTGCGGCTCAACCAGTTCGAGTTCTTCGTGAAAATCATGGTGCCGGCGGCCGCGCCCTACATCTTCACCGGCTTGAGGATCGGCATCGGCCTGTCCTGGCTCGCCATCGTCGCCGCCGAAATGCTGACCGGCGGCGTCGGCATCGGCTTCTTCATCTGGGACGCGTGGAACTCGTCGCGGCTGCCCGACATCATCGTCGCGCTCGCCTATATCGGCGTCACCGGCTTCTGCCTCGACCGTTTGGTCGCGGCAGTCGGCGCCTTCGTCACCCGCGGCACAACGGCAAAGTGAGGAGAGGGGCGATGACGGCCTATCTGAAACTCGACCATATCGACAAATCCTTTGCCCGCGGCAACCAGGTCAGCGAGGTGCTGAAGGACATCAGGCTGACCATCGACAAGGGCGAATTCGTCTCCATCATCGGCCATTCCGGCTGCGGCAAGTCGACCTTGCTGAACCTGATCGCCGGGCTGACCAAGGTTTCCGCCGGCGCCGTGCTGCTCGAGGACAAGGAGGTCGACAGCCCCGGACCCGAACGCGCCGTTGTGTTCCAGAACCACTCGCTGCTGCCGTGGCTGACCGTCTACGAAAACATCAACCTCGCCGTGTCGAAGGTCTTCGGTCGCTCGAAGAGCAGGGCCGAGCGGCATGACTGGATCATGCGCAATCTCGATCTCGTGCAGATGGCGCATGCCAAGGACAAGCGCCCGGCGGAAATCTCCGGCGGCATGAAGCAGCGCGTCGGCATTGCCCGGGCGCTGGCCATGGAGCCGAAGATCCTGCTGCTCGACGAGCCGTTCGGCGCGCTGGACGCGCTCACGCGCGCCCATCTGCAGGACGCGGTGATGGACATCCATTCCAGGCTCGGCTCGACGACGATCATGATCACCCATGATGTCGACGAGGCGGTGCTGCTCTCCGACCGCATCGTCATGATGACCAACGGCCCGGCGGCGACCATTGGAGAGGTGCTTGCCGTGCCGCTGGCCCGGCCGCGCCGCCGCGTCGAACTCTCTTCCGACCGCACCTTCCTGCGCTGCCGCGAGGCGGTGCTGAAGTTCCTCTACGAACGCCACCGCTTCGTCGAAGCAGCGGAGTAAGGCCGTGACCGAAAAACAATCTGCATCGGCAATGGGCAGTATACCGCATTGCACAAATATTATGCTGCTGTGCAAGGCATTCTGACTAATCTTTGATCCGCTGCCGGGCTTGATCAAAAGTCGTGCGGCTGCGGTTCACATTGATTTCATTCGATAATTCAGAGCGCTGTCGAATTGGCACGCTTCCTGCTTCTCAGAATGTAGGCCTGCAAGGGCCAAGTGACACGGCGTCCAATGGCGGGCGCCACAAGCAAAGCTGCTGCTCAGGTCAATACGCGATCCCGGATAGACGGACGCGGCGGCCTGGCCGGCAGCTTTTTTGTTTTGACCGAACACGCAATCGACGGCGCTGGTCCCAAGCGGCGCCCAACCGGAGACGACGATGACGAAACGGATCGGAACTGGCGCGTCCCTCGCGGACTTCGCGCGCCGCGATTTTCTGGCCAGCAGCGCGCTGACGGCGGCGCTGTTCACCGCTGCGCTCCTCCTCTTTCCCGCAGGCGCCAAGACTGACGGCAAGGGTCTCGAAGCGACCGCGCAAAGGTCGGCTTCAACCAGTTCGCCGATGCCGCGCCGCTGACAGCCGCGAACGACCAGACAAGCGCGGTGCCTCCCACGCCGCAAAACGGAGCCTGATAATGACCGCAAATCTCCCAGCCGCGCCGAGCCAGGACAATGCCTCCCGGCAGGCGCTCATGATGTCCACCATCGCCTTCACCGTCTGCTTCGCGGTGTGGACGATCTTTTCAATCATCGGTATCCGCATAAAGACGGAGCTTGGGCTGAACGAGACGGAATTCGGCCTGCTCGTCGGCACACCAATTCTCACCGGCTCGCTCGTACGTATGCTGCTCGGCATCTGGACGGACCGCTTTGGCGGACGGCTGGTCTACACGGCGACCATGCTTGCTGCGGCGGTCGCGACCTTCCTGCTGGCTTTCGCGCACACCTACGGGCAGATGCTGATCGCCGCGCTCGGCGTCGGGCTGGCCGGCGGCTCCTTCGCCGTTGGTGTCGCCTATGTTTCGCGCTTCTTCCCTGCCGGCAAGCAAGGTACGGCGCTCGGCATTTTCGGTGTCGGCAATGTCGGGGCCGCGGTCACCAAGTTCCTGGCGCCGTTCGTGCTTCTGTCCTGGGGATGGCAGTCGGTCGCGCTGATCTGGGCGGCCGCGCTGGTCGTCATGGCCGTCGTTTTCTGGTTCACGACGGGTGACGACCCGGTCATTCGTGAGCGCCGCGCCGGCAAGGCGGCACCGGCGAGAAAGTTCTGGGAGGAATTCGCGCCGCTGAAGAACGTGCAGGTCTGGCGCTTCGCCTTCTACTACTTCTTCGCCTTTGGCGGGTTCGTGGCACTGTCGCTGTGGTTGCCGCGCTACTTGATCGGCGTCTACGGCTTCGGCATCGCGACCGCCGGCATGATCGGCGCAGCCTATTCGATCCCGGCGAGTGTCTTCCGCGCCTATGGCGGCGTGCTTTCCGATCGGATCGGCGCTCGCACCGTGCTCTATTGGACCTTTGCGGTGTCGTCCGTCGCCACGTTGATCCTGTCGCTGCCGCCCACGGATTATATCGTGCACGGCATTACCGGGCCGATCGCCTTCCACTTCGCCATCGGGCCGCTCGCTTTCATAGCCGTCGCAAGCGTGCTCGGCTTCTTCATGAGCCTCGGCAAGGCTGCCGTCTACAAGCACATACCGGCCTACTATCCAGGCAGCGTTGGCGCGGTCGGCGGCGTTGTCGGCATGATCGGCGGGCTCGGCGGTTTCGTCCTGCCGATTGCCTTCGGCGCGCTCAACGACCTCACGGGCGTCTGGTCGAGCTGCTTCATGCTGCTCTTTGTCATCGTCGTCGCTTGCTTTGCCTGGATGCAGTTCAGCATTCGGCGGATGGAGCGTGCGGCATCTGCCGAAGCCCCAGCCCTTTCATACGCGGCTGAGTGAGACCGGAGCGGATCAGGAATATGACCGAAAAACTCGTCATCATCGGCAACGGCATGGCCCCTGGGCGCATGCTTGAGCATCTCTTGGAAAAGGCCCCCGGCCGCTACCAGGTCACCATCTTCAACGCCGAGCCGCGCGTCAATTACGACCGCATCATGCTGTCGCCGGTTCTCTCCGGTGAAAAGGCCTATGAGGAAATCATCATCCACGGCGATGGCTGGTACATCGCCAACAACATCACCCTCTACAAGGGCCACAAGATCGTTGCCATCGACCGGGAGGCCAAGACCATCACGTCCGATCATGGCGTTACCGAGCCCTATGACAAGCTCGTCATCGCCACCGGCTCGGTGCCGTTCATCATCCCGGTGCCCGGCCACAATCTGCCGGGCGTGCTGACCTATCGCGATCTGGACGACGTCCGGGCGATGATGCTTGCCGCCCAGTCGCGGGCCAAGGCTGTTGTCATCGGCGGCGGTCTGCTCGGCCTGGAGGCGGCAGCCGGGCTGAATGCGCAAGGCATGGACGTCACCGTGCTGCATGTCATGCCGACATTGATGGAGCGTCAGCTCGATCCGGCCGCCGGCTACCTCTTGCAGCGTGCGGTGGAGCAGCGCGGCATCAAGGTCATCACCAAGGCCAACACCCAGGCCATCACCGGCAACGGCAAGGTCGAGCAGGTGGAACTTGCCGACGGCACCATCATTCCGGCGACGCTGGTGGTCATGGCGGTCGGCATCCGACCGAACGCCGCAATCGCCAAGGAAGCCGGCATCGCCGTCAATCGCGGCATCGTCGTCGATGCGGGCATGCGCAGCAACGACCCCGATATCTACGCGCTCGGCGAATGCGCCGAGGTCAACGGTCAGGTTTATGGGCTGGTCGCGCCGCTCTACGAGATGGCTCGCGTGACAGCCAGCCAGCTCGCCGGCGACGAGGCCGCGGCTTTCATCCATTCGGACACGCCGACCAAGCTCAAAGTCACCGGCATCGAATTGTTCTCGCTCGGCGATTTCGCCGAGGGCGATGACCGCCAGGAGATCGTGCTGCGCGATGCTTCCGCCGGCGTCTACAAGCGCCTAGTGCTCAAGGACGACCGCATCATCGGCACGGTGCTCTATGGCGAGACGGCCGACGGCGCGTGGTTCAACGATCTGAAAAAGAAGCAGACCGATATTTCAGAGATGCGCGATACGCTCATCTTCGGCCAGTCGTACCAGGGGGGTGCCCCGCTGGACCCTATGGCGGCCGTTGCAGTCTTGCCGGATGATGCGGAAATCTGCGGCTGCAACGGCGTTTGCAAGGGAAAGATCACGGGCGCGATCACGGCCAAGGGCCTGACCTCGCTCGACGACGTGCGCGCGCACACCAAGGCGTCGGCCTCGTGCGGCTCCTGCACCGGGCTGGTAGAGAAGCTGATGGTGCTGACCATCGGCGACAAATACAATCCGGCGGCGGTGCAGCCGATGTGCGGCTGCACGACGCTCGGCCATGACGAGGTACGTCGGCTGATCAAGGCCAAGAGCCTGAAGACCATTCCGGCGGTCATGCAGGAATTGGAATGGACGACTTCCTGCGGTTGCGCCAAATGCCGGCCGGCGCTCAACTACTATCTCGTCTGCGACTGGCCGGACGACTATGCCGACGACTACCAGTCGCGCTTCATCAACGAGCGCGTCCACGCCAACATCCAAAAGGACGGCACCTATTCGGTGGTGCCGCGCATGTGGGGCGGAGTGACAAACGCCGCCGAACTGCGCGCCATTGCCGACGTCGTCGACAAGTTCGAGATCCCGATGGTCAAGGTCACCGGCGGCCAGCGCATCGACATGCTCGGCATCCGCAAGGAGGACCTGCCGGCCGTGTGGGCGGATCTCGGCCAGGCCGGCTTCGTCTCGGGCCATGCCTACGCCAAGGGCCTGCGCACCGTGAAGACCTGTGTCGGCTCCGACTGGTGCCGCTTCGGCACGCAGGATTCGACGGGGTTTGGCGTCCGCATCGAAAAATTCATGTGGGGCTCGTGGACCCCGGCCAAGGTCAAGATGGCGGTGTCGGGGTGTCCGCGCAACTGCGCCGAGGCGACCTGCAAGGATGTCGGCGTCATCTGCGTCGACAGTGGCTACGAGATCCATTTTGCCGGTGCTGCCGGCCTCGACATCAAGGGCACCGAAGTGCTCGGACTGGTCAAGACCGAGGACGAGGCGCTGGAGCATATCGTTGCGCTGACACAGATGTACCGGGAGCAGGGCCGCTATCTCGAGCGCATCTACAAATGGGCCAAGCGCGTCGGCATAGCCGAGATCAAGCGCCAGATCATGGACGATGGGGAGAAGCGCAAGACCTATTACGACCGCTTCGTCTTCAGCCAGAAATTCGCCCAGGTCGATCCATGGTCGGAACGCGTGTCCGGCAAGGACAAGCACGAGTTCCGGCCGATGGCCTCGGTCGGCTTTGCGCAGGCGGCGGAGTGACAATCATGAACTGGATCGCCATTGGCTCCATCTCCGACATCCCGCGCCGCGGCGCCCGCTGCGTCGCCACACCCGAGGGGAAAATCGCTGTCTTCCGCACCGCCGACGATCAGGTCTACGCCATCGACGACCATTGTCCGCACAAGGGCGGACCGCTCAGCCAGGGCATCGTGCATGGCACGGCCGTGACCTGTCCCTTGCACAATTGGGTGATTTCGCTGGAGACGGGCAAGGCGCTCGGCGCTGACGAGGGCATGGTGCGGACCATTCCGGTGCGGGTCGAAGGCGAGCATCTGTTCATTGCGCTGGAAGCGCTGGCGAGCCGCGCGGCCTGACACATGGAAATTGAAGAAGCGCGCGAGGTGAGGACCACCTGCCCCTATTGCGGGGTGGGCTGCGGCGTGCTGGCGAAGGTCGCCCCCGGCGGGGCGATGTGGGGCCCGCGGCGCCCCCCCCCAAACCGCCCAATTTGGGCCGGGTGGGGGACAGGGGTTGGGGCGGGCGCGACCCGCGCGCCATGGCGG
>NZ_JAMYSC010000042.1:0-58869 GCF_040321755.1 Mesorhizobium sp. M0276
GAAGCGGACTTGCGGCTTGGAATGTGAGAAGCGGACGTTCACGCGCCCCCCTGCATCGACGCGATCTGACCCGGTCATTCCCCGGGTCAACATGGACGTCGCGGAACGGCGGGAAGCCGTCATTCAGACAGTTCAGTTAGCGATGGCTTCGGCAGCATCACTTCGGCCAGTGCCGTGCACCGGCACGCTTTTGAGTACGAGCGGTGCTGAGCACTTGAGCACCCATTCGTTCGCATCAGTGCTAATCTGTTGCAGCAATAAAGCCGGTCCAGATGGGGATGAACTCGTTTCCAGTCGACCGATTATGCCCCTGACCGCTAACGACGAAATTTTGCCGGTCCGCATCTCTCCCACCGGAGCGCGCGTGATGGTACTCAATCACGGAACCGCAGAGCGAGACTAAGCGCTGTTTGATGCACGAGGTGGCAGTCATACCAGCTGTATCGGATCACTCGGCGCGCAGGGCTTCGATAGGCTGAAGCCGTGCAGCCTTGCGGGCGGGATAATAACCGAAGAAGACGCCCACGCAGGCGGCGAAGCTGACGGCAAGCAGCACCGCGCTGAGATCGATGACGACCGGCCATTGAGCGAATGTGCCAATGGCAGCCGCCGCGATGATCCCGATGGATACACCGAGGATGCCACCCATCAAAGCAAGGGTGATGGCCTCGACGAGAAACTGAGCAAGGATATCTCTTTGGCGCGCGCCCACCGCGAGCCGCAGCCCGATCTCGCGGGTGCGCTCCGTAACGGTCACAAGCATGATGTTCATGATACCGATGCCGCCGACCACCAGAGACACCGACGCGACCGTGAAAAGAAGCAGTGATACGGCATTCGTTGCCGTTTCCTCAACCTCCGCCGCCTCGGCCAGATTGCTCACCATGATGGTTTCTTCCTGGCCCGGCTGCAGCCGGTGCCGCTGACGCAACAGGTCATGAATGGCCGCCATGGTGTCCTCGGCCGACACGCCCTCTGCGAACTTGACCGTGATATTGTGGACCTGCCAAGGATTGGCACGGCTGGTCCCAACGAATTGACGCCGAGCTGCCGTTATTGGAACCAGCGCAACATCATCCTGGTCGTCGCCCCACACGCTCTGGCCCTTGCGCTCGAGCACACCGATGACGGTGAACGGCACATCGCGTATGCGCAACGGGGCACCAATGGGGTCGGCCTGGCCGAACAGCTTCTCCCGCATTGTGGTCCCAAGAAGCACCACATTGGCGGCGCGCCTGTCATCTTCCCATATCATTTCACGCCCAGCCATGACGGCCCATTCGCGCGCGATGAAATAGCTTGGAGTGACACCGCGAAGAACACCCTGCCAGTTCGAGTTCCCGACCGTAAACTGAGCCCGGCTGTAAAGGAGCGGCACCGCAACAATGACGCCCGGGATCTCCGATTCGATCGCCACCGCATCGCCTTCGCTCAGGCGCGGAGCGGCACCACTGCCAAGCTGGACGCTGCCCATGCGTGCGCTGCCTGGAGTGACGCTGATAAGGTTGGTGCCGAGGCTGCGAATCTGAGCCGCGATGCGTTCGCGAGCGCCATTGCCGATGGACATCATTACCACCACAGCGGCGACACCGATGATGATGCCCAGCATGGTAAGGGCGCTGCGCAGGCGGTGGGCGCGCATCGATCGCAAAGCCGCTCTTGCGCTACTAGGCATTGTTGTAGACCAGCGACAGACGGCCTTGGGAGCCCGAATGCCATGCGTGCTGCGTAGCGGGATAGTCGGCCACCATGCGCCCGTCGCGGAAGGTCACGATGCGACCGGCATTGGCAGCAACCTCCGGCTCGTGTGTCACCAGCACAATGGTGAGCCCTTCACCATTGAGACGGCGGAAAATCGCCATGATCTCTTGCCCGGTCTGACTGTCGAGCGCTCCGGTTGGCTCGTCGGCAAGCAGGACCAAAGGCTCGGTGACCAGAGCGCGGGCAATGGCAACGCGCTGCTGCTGTCCGCCTGACAACTCCGCTGGTGTATGGCTCGCTCGCTCGCCCAGACCGAGCTTTTCGAGCAACGAGAGAGCGCGGCGACGGCGCTCGGCCGCGCGCATACGACGATAGACGAGCGGCAGTTCAACATTTTCCAGCGCACTGGTGCGCGGCAGCAGGTTGAAAGACTGAAATACGAAACCGATGCTGCGGTTGCGGATTGCCGCGAGCGCATCCTGACGGAGGCGGCCGACATCGATACCGTCAAGCCGATAACTGCCTTCGGCTGGCCTGTCGAGGCACCCCAAAATGTTCATGAAGGTGGACTTGCCGGAACCTGAAGCTCCCATCACGGCGACGAAATCGCCCTGTTCGATGTTCAGGCTAACGCCGTCGAGCGCCCATACCAGCCCGCCGCCGATGCGGTAGCTGTGACGCAGGGCCTCGACTGCGATCAGGACCATCGCCGGTGCCTCACTGCAGCCGGAACCGAACCAGGACCGAAGAGGCCTCGGCATCCCGTCCTGGTGCCGCGGCGAACCCGGTAATGACCGGCTGCGACTCGGCCAGCTCTCCAGCCAGAATCTCACTCATTCGGCCGTCGCTGATCCCGATTCGAAGCGCAACCGGTTCCGGCCTGCCGTCCGGTCCTAGTACAAAGGCTCGCCCAATCGATCCCGGCTCCATGCCGCTGTTCTCAACCGATTTGAATAGCGGGGTCTCATTCAGACGGGCCTCCTCTAGGCCGTCGCCCCGTGGCCGGAAGCGCAGAGCGGCGTTTGGCACTTTCAAGGTGTCTTTCCGCTGTGCCACCACCACCTGCAAATTGGCAGTCATACCGGGCAGCAGCAGCTCGTCGGGATTTTCGGCAGCGATCACCACTACGTAGGTGACGACGTTCTGCACGATCTGCGGTGCTTTGCGGATCTGCTTTACGGTGCCGGCGAAGACGCGCTCGGGATAGGCATCGACTGTAAAGGTGACCGGCTGCCCCATCGAGAAGCGGCTGATATCCGCCTCCACCACTGAGGCTTCGACCTGCATTTGCGCGAGGTTCTGTGCGATCGTGAACAGGACCGGGCTTTGGAGGCTGGCCGCCAACGTCTGGCCACCGCTGACGGCTCGGTTGACCACTGTGCCGGTGACTGGCGAACGGATATAGGTACGCTCAAGATCGATCTGCACCTGACGCAGGATTGCCTGCTTCTGCTTCACCTGCGCCAAAGTGTTCGCAAGCTGCCCCTCTGCCATGTGGAGCGCCGCCTGAGCTGCGCGGACCGACGCATCCTGCGACAGCTCATCCGCGCGGACCGCAGTTACCTGCGCCTCGGCCGATCTGTAGGCGTTCTCAGCATGGTCCAATTCGCCGGATGCGATGACCTTGCGCTGAGCGAGGGGGCGCTTGCGTTCCATATCCTGTGCCGCACCGTCAAGCCCAACTTGGGCGCGCAGGCTTTCAGCCTTCGCGGAGGTGCGCCTTGCCTCGGCAGTTTCCACCTCAGCCAGTGCCTGCTCAACTTGGGCTCGCTGCACTAGCACAAGCGACTCGGCCATCTCAAGCTCGGCCTGGGCCTGCGCCACCTTTGCCTCGTATATTTCTGGCTCCACCCGAGCGATGACCTGACCCTCCCTCACGCTGGAGTTGAAATCGGCAAAAAGCTCTTTGACCTGGCCGGATACTTGCGAGCCCACCTCGACCAGCACCAGCGCGTTCAGCGTGCCAGCAGCCTGCACGGTTGTGACAATGTCGCCCCGCTCGACGGCTGCTGTGCGGTAGGAGTGTGCGTTCAAATCGTCGGAGGAGGAAGACAAAAAAGCTGCCAGCCGATCAAGCTCTGATGGCAACTGGCCGAGCACCGACGACGGCGACAGCGACGCTTGGCTCGATGGTATCGCGGCCGCGCCCAGGAACGCCGTTGCTAGCAATACAATGCGCGTCATCTTCAGAACCAATTGGAGACGCAAAGTTGATCGGCCAATAGGCGAAGCGTGGGTCGATGCTCCTGCCTCATCCCATGCGTGGCCATTGAGGCGCCGCCCGCCATGGGGCGGCACCTCAAAAAGGGCCAGTTACTACTTGCAATGCCCCGGATTGCCGGTGCACGTCGTGACGGGATCGTTGCCGAGATTGCCTTGGCCGGTCGTCGTGTCCTGCGTTGCCGTTCCGTAGGCGTTGCCATTCACATCCTTAGTGGTTTCAGGGTAGACGCAGATAGAGTTCGGGCCGTCTTTAGTGTACGTCCCGCCCGCGGCTTCGCACTCCGTTGACGACCCAGAGGCGAAAGCGGCACCCGACCCGAGCACAAATGCACTGCCCATGAATGCGGCCGCTGCCGCCAAAATTAGCCAATGTCTGGACATGTGATCCTCCCTTCGTTTTGCCAGAGCCAAAGTTGCACAACGCGCTGCACAGGCCCTCTCTGGCACCAGCCCGCAGCGCAAGTTAAGGATTGCCCGCCGATCTTTGATCAGCCGGTCAGTGGAAGCCTGGATCTTTTAGATTAACGAATGCGAGGCAGCCGGCAGCGGTACTCTGCCACCGCGCTGCCGAAGACTCTTGTGTATGTGTCTGTTTCTCGGCAGCGCTGCAACCGACAGCAATGCGACCCGACGTAACCGTCGACGTTGCCTACCAACCGAACTGGCAAGTCGATCGTTAGAACCAAGCCTCTCACTAAAGATAAGCGTTAACGATTTATCGCGCCATTGCAACCGATATTTTCACTTTAGACCGAACTGTATTTGATATTATCATATAGATGTTGAGTCTACGCCTTATGCGTAGACTTGTAGGCTAAAGAACTAGTTACTCCCCGTTTTTACTCCTGCGCAAAACGCAAGCCGTCATCTCCGTTGGCACGCGAGTCCCATGTACCTGGGCCGTCACAGTCGATGCGCGTAGCCCCTAACTTGGCTTGCTATATCGTCCGGGAGCGCAAGCGATTGAAGTGAGATGAGCTTGTCCATCTCACCGACATCCACAAGAAGCGTCGCCGGTCCTCGCCGCAGGTAAGGTTGAGCGAAGGGCCCTCCGCGCTGTCGAGGCCGGCGATCTGCTCGGATACAGGGCTGGGCCTTAGCAGCGAATCTCCTCAGCAGACAATGTCCTCGATGCGGATCGGAAAGCGGCGCGCCCTTACACCCGTCGCGTGCCAGATGGCGTTGGCAATGGCGCCGACGGTGCCGGTGATGCCGATCTCGCCGACGCCCTTGATGCCGAGCGGGTTGACATATGGGTCGTCCTCGTCGATCAGCAGCGCTTGCATATCGGGAATGTCGGCATGGACTGGGATGTGATAGCTGGCAAGGTCGGCGTTCATCGGCCGGCCGCTGCGTCGGTCGTGGACCGCCTCTTCATGCAGTGCGAAGGAAAGG
This sequence comes from Mesorhizobium sp. M0276, assembly GCF_040321755.1. NCBI lineage: Bacteria > Pseudomonadati > Pseudomonadota > Alphaproteobacteria > Hyphomicrobiales > Phyllobacteriaceae > Mesorhizobium > Mesorhizobium sp. M0276. The sequence continues at coordinate 5,320 of NZ_JAMYSC010000042.1, forward strand.
CCCCAGATCATGCCGCCATAGAGCTGGCTTTTCGCCAGCTTCGGGTTGATGATGCGCCCGGCGGCAAAGGCACCGACAAGCCGCGTCACCTTCACCTGGCCGAGATCGGCGTCGACCTTGACCTCGGCGAACACCGCGCCGTGCGAGAACATCGCCCGCGCCTCTGCGTCCGCTGGATCACGTCCGCCGGCGCCCATGCCTTCCAGGGTCTTCAGGCCGGCCCGCGCCAGAATGTCGGCAAAGCTTTCGCTGCGGGTTTCGTCGGCGCGATGATGGAGCCGCCCGTCGCGCGCCTCGACACCGGCATTGCCGGCACCGAACAAAGGCGAATCCGGGGCGTTGACGGCAAGTTCCGCCAGCTTGGCGATGGCGTCGGTGCCGGCGTTGTGGAGCGCGGTGCCCGCCGTGGCGGTATGACCCGAGCCGCCGGCGACGCCGCCGTCGGGAAGCTCCGAATTGCCTGAGCGGAATTCGATTTGATCGATACTCAGGCCGAGCCCGTCGGCGGCGATCTGGGCCAGCGCCGTCCACGCGCCCTGGCCCATGTCGGCCCCGGCGGTCTCGACCAGCGCTGTGCCGTCGGCGCGCAGCGTGGCACGCGCCTCGGCCTGGAACATCGGTGCGTGGAACAGCGCCGTGCCCATGCCCCAGCCGACAAGGTTTCCGCCCTTGTCGCGCATCCGCCTGGGCTCAATCGGACGCCCGGCCCAGCCGAATTTCTCCGCGCCCCGCGCATAGCATTCGCGCAGCGACTTGGCCGAGAACGGCTTGCCGGAGGCCGGATCGGTCTCGGCATAGTTGCGCAGGCGGAATTCCAGCGGGTCGAGCCCGCAGGCAAGTGCTGCCTCGTCGATGGCGCATTCCAGCGCCGCCGAGCCGGTGGCCTCGCCCGGCGCCCGCATCGGCCCCGGCGTGCCGATATCGACGCGCACCGCCGAATGCCGGGTCGAGATTGCCGGGCTGGCATAAAGGTTCAGCGAGGCGTTGGACGCCGGTTCGATAAAATCGTCGAAGCTGCTGGTCATTGCCACCGTGCGGTGTTCCAGCGCGGCCAGACGCCCTTGCGCATCCATGCCAAGGCGGAGCTGTTGACGCGTCGCGCCGCGATGCCCGACCGGCCCGAACATCTGGTCGCGTGGCAGCGCCAGCTTGACCGGGCGCCCGAGCATGCGCGCGGCCAGGATGGCCAGAATGTAGTGGCCGTTCATGATCGCCTTGGAGCCGAAGCCGCCGCCGAGGAAGGGGCTGCGCAGCAACACGTTCTCGGCCGGGATGCCGAAATAGCCGGCAAAAGCCGCGCGCGACATGACGATGGCCTGATTCGGCGTGTCAATGGTCAGCCGGTCGCCATTCCATTCGGCGACGATGGCGTGCGGTTCCATGGCGTTGTGATATTGCGGCGGCGTCTCAAAATCAGTGTCGATCCTGTGGGCCGCCGCGGCATGACCGGCGGCGATATCGCCCTTGTCGAAGTTCGGCGGGCTGCCGATTCCCACCGCCGGCGGATCGTAGGGCTCACCGTCGTCGAAGCCGACATGCGCGGTCTCAGCCTCATAGGTCGGCGCGAGCAGCCGCGCGCCTTCGGCCGCGGCCTCCAGCGTCCCGGCGACGACCAGCGCGATCGGCTGCTTGGCATAGCGCACGCGGTCGTTCTGCAAGGCGTCGAAGCGGAAGTCGAACAGCGAGTGTTTGTCTTCCGGGTCAAGCGCCAGCGGCGGGCAATTGGCCGGCGTGATCACCTCGACGACGCCGGGATGGGCTTTCGCCGCCGCCACGTCGAGCGAGGCGACGCGGCCGCGCGCGATGGTGCTGACCGCGACCACGGCATGCAGCAGGTTTTCAGGATGGTTGTCGGCGGCGAAGGTCGCGGCGCCAGTGACCTTGAGCACGCCGTCGCGGCGGCTTAGCGGCTGGCCGCTCGAAGACCCCATGCGGACATGGGGGGCGGAAAAGGGAATGGTCTCAGGCATGGGAGGCAACTCCGGTGTCGGAAGCAAAGACGGATCCGGGCAGCGCCGGCATGCGGACCGGCGTTCCGGCCGCCGCAAGCAGCAGTGCGCGTTTGACCACCCCCTTCGCCAGTTCGATCTTGTAGGCGTTGTCACCTGAAGGTCTTGCGTCGGCCAGCGCGGCCGCAGCCGCCTTTGCAAAGGCGTCACCGTCCGGCGCGGCCCCCACCAGCAGCGCCTCCGCCGCGCGGGCGCGCCACGGTTTCGCAGCAACGCCGCCAAGCGCCAGGCGGGCCTCGCTGATCCTGCCATTCTCGATCCGCAAGGCTGCGGCGGCCGAGACCAGCGCGAAGGCAAACGAAGTGCGCTCGCGCAGTTTCAGATAGCGTGAGTACGCACGGAAACCGGCTGCCCTGGCTGGCAGGCGCAGCGCGGTGACCAGTTCGCCCGCCGCAAGGTTTGTTTCGCGCTCGGGCGTCGCGCCCGGAAGCAAATGGAAATCCTCCAAAAGCGCCTCGCGGCGGCCGTCCCGTCCCTCGATCTCGACCACGGCGTCGAGGGCGACCAGCGGCACGCAGAAATCCGACGGGTGGGTGGCGATGCAGGCGTCGGACCAGCCGAGCACGGCATGGCTGCGGTTTTCGCCGCCCAGCGCGTCGCAGCCGGCGCCAGGGTCGCGCCGGTTGCAGGCGCTGGCCGCGTCATGGAAATAGGCGCAGCGCGTGCGCTGCATCACATTGCCGCCGACGGTGGCGGCATTGCGCAATTGCGGCGAGGCGCCGGAGAGCAGCGCCTCGGCAACGGCCGGATAGGCGGCGGCGAAGGCCGGATCGCGGGCGAGATCGGCATTGCGCACCATGGCACCGATGCGCAGCGATCCGTCGGCAAGCCGCTCGATGCGGTCGAGGCTGGGCAGCCTTGTGACATCGACGAGCTTTCCGGGGCGCAACGCGCCGCCCTTCATCAGGTCGAGCAGATTCGTGCCGGCGGCGAGATAGGCGGCACCGGGTTCGGCGGCGGCGGCGACGGCTTCGGCCACCGAGGCCGGGCGGACGTAATCAAACAGGTTCATGCGACACTCCGTTCTTCGGTGGACAGGCGCTGCTGTGCGTCGAGCACCGCCTCGATGATGCCGGCATGGGCGCCGCAGCGGCACAGATTGCCACTCATGCCCTCGCGGATGCGCTGCGGGTCGTTGCCGGCATCGCCCTCGCCGATGAGGCCGACCGCGCTCATGATCTGGCCCGGCGTGCAGAAGCCGCACTGGAAGCCGTCATGTTCGATGAAAGCGGCCTGCACCGGGTCGAGCCGGTCGCCATGGGCGAGGCCCTCGATGGTCTGCACATCGGCGCCGTCGAGGCTGACCGCCAGCGCAAGACAGGCGTTGATCCGCCGCCCGTCGACCAGCACCGTGCAGGCGCCGCATTGGCCGCGGTCGCAGCCTTTCTTCGTTCCGGTAAGATGAAGCCGCTCGCGCAGAAGGTCGAGCAGTGTCACTCGCGGGTCTTCCAGCGCAACGTCCTTGCGGACGCCGTTGACAGTTAACGTGACGGACAAAGTCATGTTCGCTCCGATGGGTTATGTCTCAGAATTTTATCGACGTGGCGGGTCGGCTGTGCGACGCAGACAGCAAGCCTTTCAGGAGGCAGGGCGCGAGGCTACAATCAACATAATCCACACCGGCTGCCCGAGATGTGTTATACGGAGGGTGCCTCCGTTTTGCAAGCAAAAAATTGGGAATGAAAGGTAGATGGGCGAGAAAACCGAAAACGCAAGCCGGAAACCGCGCGCCGATTCTGTCCGCAACCGGGACCGCCTGCTCGTCGCGGCGCATGACGTGTTCAGCGCCGGCGGCCCGGACGCCAGCCTGGAGGCTGTGGCCCGAACCGCCGGCGTCGGCATCGGTACGCTCTATCGCCATTTTCCGACGCGCGAGGCGCTGTTTCAGGCGGTCTACCGGCGCGAGGTCGACCAACTCGTCGATCTGGCCGTGACGCTCGCCGCCGAGGCGCCGCCGCTCGAGGCGCTGCGCCGCTGGCTGCATGCCAATGTCGGCATGGTCGCCACCAAGAAGGGCATGCTCGCCGCTCTTGCCCCGGCCGCCGGCAGTTCGACCGAGCTCTACGCCCATTCCGCCGCGCAGTCGGCCCGCTCCGTCGGCAATCTGATGGCGGCGGCCGTCGCCGCCGGCGAAATCCGCGACGACATCGCGCCGGAGGACGTCATGCGCGCCCTGATCGGCATGTGCTACACGCGCGACCAGCCCGGCTGGCAGGCCACCGTCATCCGCCTCGTCGACGTCTTCGTCGACGGCCTGCGCGTGCGCCGCGACGAAGCCGGGTGAGGGGGCAGGGACGGCAATCGCATACGAGGTGGAGCGCTGCGTAGACGACCTCCCTCCTTCTTGTGGGAGGAGCGCCAGCGAAGCGGCCGGATGAGGGGGGCTGCCTAAGCGAGACCGGTGTGGGCAAGGGGGGGAAAGGCATGGGTCGGGGCGGGAAGCTTTCAAGCCGGAGGCCGATCTGCGGCAGAAGCCCTCATCGAAGCCAATGCCCTGAACGACCGGACTTGGGCCGCAACCTTCCGCGATTGCGAGCCACATGGGGTGAAGCAGCTGTTCCGCTATTGATCCTTGAGTATCTCAGCTCACGGTTTTCCGCGTTCGGCTAATGCAGGCCCTCCTTAACAGCGTTGTTGTCGCTGCCCCGCTCCGCGCCAGCTTTGTCGGTACGGATCTTCCGGAGTATTACAGTCGTCATTGCGGCCTTTCTGTCGGATGTGTGGTTCAATTTTATGAGATTTTGCATGTCCTTTCCAACGCGAGTGGACCTTTGATGCCAGAGCAAAAAGATGCCGCCGAGCCTTGCGGCACGGCAGCGTCTTTTTGCTTTTCGCGATGTTGTCCCGATCAGGCCTCCAGGATAGCCACGATCTCGTAGGTATCCGGATCGACGATGACGATGCGTCCGTCAGCCAGCACGAAATACTCGTAGCGTTCATAAGCCGGGACGATCTCGACGATACGCGGTGGCAGCCGATGCAGGCGGATCTTATGCCGGGGCACCTGGACGCCGACCGAGATGTCGAAGCCGACATCGCGAATCGGCTGGACGTGGGTCTCGTGGATGATCTGCGTGATCTGCGTCTTCTGCTCGACCGTCACGTTGTTGATCGAGGCCGTCTTGTTCTGGTCGGTCTGAACGTTGGCGTTGCCCTGAGCGTTCTGCTCGGTGGTCGTACCGGTCTTACCCTGGGCATTCTGCTGGGTTTGCATCTTGGTCGTACCCTGGGCGTTCTGCTCAGTGGTGGTGCCGGTCTTGCCCTGGGCGTTCTGCTCAGTGGTTGTAGCGGTCTTACCCTGGGCATTCTGCTGGGTTTGCATCTTGGTCGTACCCTGGGCGTTCTGCTCAGTGGTGGTGCCAGTCTTGCCCTGAGCATTCTGCTCAGTGGTCTTCATCTTGGTCTTGCCTTGGGCCTGCTCATTCGTCTTCGAACCCTTCGGGCAGTTGGTCATGCCAGTCTGGCACTTGGCCGTACCCTGAGCCTGCTCCTCGGTGTTGGTGCCGGCTTTGCCCTGGGCCTGCTCATCGGTCTTCACCTTGGCCTTACCCTGAGCCTGCTCCTCGGTGTTAGCGCCGGCCTTGCCCTGGGCCTGCTCATCGGTCTTCACCTTGGCCTTACCCTGGGCCTGCTCCTCGGTGTTGGCGCCGGCCTTGCCCTGGGCATTCTGCTCGGTCTGCGACTTCATCTTGCTTTGGGCCTGCTCGCCCGCCTTGCCGCCCTTCTGGCAGTCGGCCTGGCCGGCGGCGCAATTGTCGCCTCCGCTCGGCTGCGCGGTTTCGGTCTGCGCCATCGCGGCGCCACACCCGACGCCGAGCGCAATCATGCTCGTGATCAGAAGATGTTTCATCTGATTTCTCCTTCGGAACTCGGTCCCTTCCTTCCATAAACCGCAGGCGAAAGGCATAGTTCCGAAATTTGCCCGCAAAACCCGGTGATGTGAAAACGCAGACAGCTATCTTGTCAGAAACAAGGCTCGGCCGTGCTCGATGAAGCCCGGCCATGAACGCCGGCTTCGGCGAGTACTACGCGCTCGGCGGCGTCGGCGAGACGCCCGAGTGGCAAGAGGTGATGGCAAAGCGCCTGCCCTATCGGGTCGGCGATCTGCCGCGCGAAGTCCATCGGATCACATGCGGCTTGGACGTGCAGAAGCGCTCCGTCTTCTATGTCGTCCGTGGCTTCGGCGTGCGGAACTCGTCCAATCCTATACGCCGCATTCGTGATCGCGCTGCTACGCTACTGCCAGGAGAATAACCGGCCGCATCTAGGTACCGTGATCATCGATCCCCTCTGACGAGTTATAAGAAGGGAAAAGCGGTCAGCAACGATGAGCGCGTAAACGCTGGAATCGAAGCTGCATTCTGGGAGTCTTTCTCGGTTGGGCTCATGTGTTCCTCGCATTGGCACCGCGATCTTGCCGCCCCTCCACCGGTGAGTTTGATTGAAATTGCCCCGAGAGCAAATTGGTCGAAAATGGTCATCGAAGCGATTGCGCAAACGTTTCGACAGCGCTACCTTAGTCCCAAATCCGCCAGAACCAATAAGAGCGGACCGGAAACGCATCATCAGGGAGGAGCGCTTGCCAGCACTCCAATTGAGCCGCCATGCCGACAATGGCTGAGGTCGCGCGCCGCGCCGGCGTGTCGCTTTCGACCGTCTCGCATGTCATCAACCGGACCCGCTTTGTCTCGCCGGAGAAGGCGCGGCTGATCAATGACGCGATTGCCGCGATGGGCTATCAGCCCAACGAGCTGGCGCGATCGCTGAAGATGGCCTCGACCAACAGCGTCGGCCTGGCGATCTCGGCGATTTCCAACCCCTATTTCACCGACATCATCTGCGCGGTGGAAGCCGAATGCGCGCGTCTTGGCCTCATGGTGTTCCTCTCCGACACGCAGGAGGATCCCGATCGCGAGCTGTCGGTGGTGCGCGCCTTCCACCAGCGGCGGGTCGACGGCGTTATCCTGGCACCGTCGGGCGCGCCGCAGCGCGCCATCGACTATTTGGCCGAGAAGAAGCTCCCCTGCGTGCTTATAGACCGCTTCGCCGATCAGCGCTTTGACCAGATCGGTGTCGAGAACGAAACGGCGATGCGGACGCTCATCGACCACGTCGCCTCCTTCGGTCACAAGCGCATCGGCTATCTCGCTGGCCAGCCGGGCTTGGCGACGACGCGTGAGCGCATCGAGGCCTTTCGCGCCTCGCTTGCCGCCAATGGACTTGAATGCCTGCCGCAGTATGTCTCGTGCGAGAACGTCGACACGGTGAGCGCTACGGCGTCGACCCACGCCATTCTGTCCCTGCCGTCATCGCCCACGGCATTGATCACCGGCAACAATATGACGACCATCGGAGCGGTCCGGGCAATCCGCGAAAGGGGTCTCTCGATACCAGGGGATATCTCGCTTGCCGGTTTCGACGATTTCGAATGGGCCGATTGCTTCGAGCCGCGATTGACACTCGTCGCCCAGCCCTGCACCGAGATCGGCCGGCAGGCCGCGGCCTTGCTCTGCGCCCGCATTGCGTCGAGCGGCCTGGAGCCGCAGGCGGTCCGGCTGCAGGCGACGCTGCAGGCCCGCCAATCCTGTGCGAGGCCGGCATGAGCGCGCCGCTGCTTTCCGTCACCGGTGCGGTCAAGCGCTTCGGCGGTGTCCAGGCGCTGCGCGGCGTCGACTTCGATCTTAAGGCCGGGGAAATCCACGCGCTGCTCGGCGAGAACGGCGCCGGCAAGTCGACGCTCATGAATCTCTTATCGGGCGTCTACATCCCGGACGAGGGCAGCATTCTCATCGACGGTAAGCAGGTAGCCTTCAACAATCCGCGCGAGGCGCAGGCGGCCGGCATCGCCACCATCTTCCAGGAACTCGACCTGGTGCCGACGCTCGACGTCGCGGCCAATCTGTTCCTCGGCCGCGAACTGATGCGGCCGGGCGGTTTCCTCGACGTGCCGGCGATGCGCGTCGAGGCCCGCAAACGCTTGGAAGCCATCGAGCTTGCCATAGATCCGGCCAGCATGGTCGCCGATCTGTCGATCGGTCAGCGCCAGGTCGTGGCGATCGTCAAGGCGCTGTCCTACGCCTCGCGCGTTTTGATCATGGATGAGCCTACGGCGGCACTGACGGTCGGCGAGGTCGAAAGGCTGTTCGACATCATGCGCAAGCTCGCCGGCAGTGGTGTCGGCATCGTCTATATCTCGCATCGCCTGGAAGAGGTGCCGCTGATCGCCGACCGGGTGACGGTGATGCGCGACGGCCGCGTTGCCGGGGTCACTGAGCCGCGCGCGCCGCAGGCGGAGCTGGTTCGGCTGCTGGTCGGGCGGCCGCTGGAGGAGCTTTATCCCGAACGCGCCAGGACGGCCGGCAAGACGCTGCTCAGCCTGCGCGACGCGAGCTTCCGGCTTGCCCATGAAAGTGCCGGATGGCAGCCGCCGACCGGCATCTCGCTCGACGTCAATGCCGGTGAGATCGTCGGCCTGGCCGGGATCATGGGGGCAGGGCGCACGGAACTGCTGAGCGCGCTCTATGGCGCCGGTCTGTCCGGCCGTTGGGAAGGCGAGGTCGCCATTGACGGCCGGCCGGTGAAATTGAATTCGATCAAGGCCGCGCGCGACGCGGGCATCGCCTTCGTCACCGACGACCGCCGAGGCAGCGGCCTGATGCTCAGAATGGGGGTAGGCCTCAACCTCGTCATGTCGGTGATCCGCCGCATCTCGCCGGCAGGCCTGATGTCGCCGCGCCGCCAGGCTGATGCGGTCAGGCAGTCGTTCGGCCAGTTCGACATCAGGCCGAAGAACCCCGACATCGCTGTCGGCGCGCTTTCGGGCGGCAACCAGCAGAAGGTGGTGCTGGCCAAGGAGATTCTCGGCAATCCCCGGCTGCTGCTGCTCGACGAGCCGACACGCGGCGTCGATGTCGGCGCCAAGGGCGAGATCTATGCGCGGCTGCGGCAACTCGCGGCGCAAGGGCTCGGCATCCTGGTCGCCTCCAGCGAGATGCCTGAGTTGATCGGCCTGTGCGATCGCATCGTGGTGCTGCGCCAGGGGCGCAATGTGGCGGAATTCATCGGCGGCGTCGACGAGCACACGGTGCTTGCCGCGGCAAACGGCAGGGAGGCCTGATGGCGCAGGACAAGATTTCGATCGCAGGGGCGCCTGTGGTGCCCGTGCCGGCAGCAAAACATCGCGACCCGCTGGCCCTCATCGTGCGTTTCCAGAGCTTGATTGGACTGGTCCTGGTGGCGATCGGCGGCATCATCTTCTCGCCGCGCCGGCATGGCGAAATCCTCTTCCTCAACCCCGACAACATCGCCAACATCGTGCGCGCCGTGTCGGAAACCGGCATCATCGCCATCGGCATGACCTTCGTCATCATCACCGCCGGCATCGACCTCTCGGTCGGCGCCGTGCTTGGCCTGTCCAGCGTGGTGACCGCATCGATGATGATTTCGGGTGGCTTTGGCCTCATCCCGACCATCCTTGCCGTGCTGGTCATGGGCATCGTCTTCGGCACGATCCAGGGCACCATCTCCAGCCGCTTCCGGCTCGAGCCGTTCATCGTCACGCTGGCCGGCCTGCAGGCGGCGCGCGGACTGGCGCTGGTGGTGTCGGGCAATCAGTACATCAACATTTCCTATGGCGACGGGCCTGGCCTGGCGCCCCCGGTGTTCGCGGTGCTTGGCGAACGCCTGTTCAGCAACACCGTTCCGGTGGCCACCATCGTGTTCATCGCCTTCGCCGCGATCGCCACGGTGGTGCTCAACACCACACGTTTCGGCCGCTATGTCTTTGCCGTCGGCGGCAATGAGCGCGCCGCGCGCATTTCCGGCGTGCCGGTGTCGATGGTGAAGATCTCGGTCTATGCCATCACCGGCTTTGCCTCCGCACTTGCCGGCATCGTGCATGCCGGCCAGTTCAATTTCGGCAGCGCCAATGACGGCATGGGCTACGAGCTCACCGCAATCGCCGCAGTGGTCATTGGCGGCACCAGCCTGTTCGGCGGTGCCGGCTCGATGGTCGGCACCGTTGCCGGCACCATCATGCTCGGCGCGCTCGCCAACATCCTTCAGCTCAACAACATTACCCCCGCCATGCAGCTGCTCGCGACCGCCGCGATCATCGTGCTGGCGGCAGTGCTTCAATCCCTCGTTCGCCGCCGCGAGGGTTTGGGCCGTTAGGACGAAGGCGGCGGCAAGTAAGAGTCAGTCAACCAAGGTCTGGCCCCGGCCCGACGAGGAGGAGAGTAAATATGAAAACCACAAGAAAAAGGCGTGCGCTCAAGGCCGCGCTTCTGGCAGGCGCTGGCCTATGCATGGCGGGAGCCGCCCAAGCTGCCGGCCCGATGGTCAAGGCCTGCGCCAAGGACGGTCAGTTCATCATCGGCTTTTCGCAGGCGAACAATGCAGAACCCTATCGCCAGCACGTCAATGACGAGCTGACCGCGGCTGCCAAGCAAGTGCCAGGCTTCACGCTGCAGATCGCCGACGGCGCCGGCAACGTCAACACGCAGACTTCGCAGGTCGACAACTTCATCACCCAGAAGATCGACCTCCTGCTGATCTCGCCCTTTGAGGCGGCACCGCTGACGCCTGCCGTCAAGCGTGCCATGGATGCCGGCATCCCGGTCATCGAACTCGATCGCAAGACGGTTGGCGATCCTGGAAAGGACTACACCGCCTTTATCGGCGGCGACAACTACAAGATCGCCATGGAAGCGGGCAAATACACCGCCAAGACCTTGCTGCCGGACGGCGGCGAGGCAGCCGTGCTCGAGGGACTGCCAAGCTCCACGCCGGCGGTCGAACGGCTGAACGGCTTCAAGGACGGCGTGAAGGCGAATGCCAAGATCCAGGTTGTGGCCGAGCAGGCCGCCGACTGGGTGCCGGACAAAGCCCAGACCGCCTTCGCCGCCATGCTGCAGGCGCATCCCGACATCAAGGTGCTCTACGCCTCGAATGATATGATGGCGGCGGGCGCGCTGCTTGCCGCCAAGGGCGCCGGCAAGGACGTCAAGATCATCGGCACCGATGGCTTGCCGGGACCTGCGGGCGGCATCGAAGCCGTCGCCAAGGGTGATTGGGCGGCGACCTTCACCTATCCGACCGGCGCCAAGGAAGCGATCGAAATGTCGAAGAAGATCCTGCTCGATTGCGCCTCGTCGGTGGAACCCACGGTCACCGTCGACACGACGGCGATCACGGCCGAGAACGCCAAGCAGCTGTCAGGTAAGTAGCCACGGCTGCAACTCACGCGAAGAGGGCGGGCGCGACCCCGCCCTCTTTGCGTTCGCAACTATCAAAGGCAACTCAAAAGAGGGCATCGCGCTGAAAGTACGCCAAACAACGCTAAGGCGATTACATATTTGACAGACCCGGCAAAACGGCCGGCGCGGTATTGCCGGTGAGACAACAGTGAAACCCGCGTCGGCGCTGCGGCTAGTCATAGCCGCCCCGCCAAGCTAGCGCTCGCCCGAAGCCGGGCAATCCAGGCACTTCGGTTTGGTTAAAAACGTACGGTGGAATCCCATTGTGCCTACGTCGGATGTGCTTATGAATCGAAGTCGTCACCAACTGGGTTACAGGGCGTCGGTGCTTGGGACTTCGCAAAGCTCCCGCCCTCTGATGGGGAGTTGGCATCATGGACCAGCCATGTAATCAGGTATCGCCTTTTGTCTGCGACGTTCTGCGCAGCGCCTTCATAAAACTCGTCATCGAAGAGAAAATCCCTGAAGATCGATGGCGTACGTTTGCTGAGCAGCTGATAAGCGACTTCACGGATAGCGATGACATCGATCCTGAGTTGCTGGAATGGATCATACGCAAGTAGCTGCGTAACCCGGAAACGATAAAAACCCGCCGTTGCGACGGCGGGTTTTTACCGTTCAGGCGAAGCCGTGGGGACATGCACCCATGCGGCGGCGGGGCTTTGGGGGCACATTGTCTGCGCCGCACATGGCGCCTTTCCCCACGTAAGCCGAAGTGTAATTTTACTTCAGCGCTCACGCAATTGCGCCAAAAGGATTACCAGCCGTAGGGGAATGCAGGGGTGTTACCCTGCCAAGCGCCGCTGTCGGTCTCTACGTTCGTCTTCGATTGTAGCACGAACGACGAGAACAGATGGTGATTCTGATGGCGGCTCGATTCGCAGGGCTGCCCAGGGCCGCTTGCAATCAACGGTAGCGGCCCCTGAACGAGCAAGTAACGCCATTTCGAGACATTCGGATTTCCCACAACGGAGCATCTGCCGCTCCAAGGTCATGACGCTAGATGCTCTCTCCGCCAGATCACCTGACAAAATTGAAATTACAGCCGAAGAGGGAAAATGAAGCGCCGCACCCCACGCTTCACCCCACATTTTTCATGGACGCTACTGGACCTTGCCGGATTTCTGTAGCCTTCCCCACCGAGATAGTTCGCGACAGCGTTCCTCACGTTAGTTTTCCAAAACCAATCAAGGTGGCGTCGAGAGATCCTGCCGGGTGCTGCTCTTTCTGCTGGGTGGTTGAGCGGGAACGTCTAAATTATTTTCCAACCGGAAGTTTCAGAGCTTGCCGGTTGGATTCGGGCTTCACTCCACCACGTCGCGCCGCCAGCAGTCGGCAGATCTGGTTCACCGTCTGGCGCGGCTGGAGCCGTCGTCGGAGCCATACGATCTCGTGGCGCTGATCGAGAGTGAGCCATTTCGGGACAACCCGACATTCGAGCTAAGCAGAAGCATAGTCCTCACTAGTCACGGCTATTCCTGGAATTGCGCCCACCTTCTATTGATCAAAGGCCGGACCAAAGTCTTATTCTATCGACGCAAAGGTCCGATGGAACCGCATTGGTTCCGGGAACGATCCCTGGATGTTCTGCATTGTTAGCCGATACTTACTTAGAGAACCTGCGGGGACTGACTATATTTTAGCTCAGGCTAAACGATCCCGCCTTTCCCGAATTTAAGGGCGGCGATAGGAGAAATGTTGTTCAGACTTCTGCAGGTCGGCGCGCGACCATATGAGCCGGGCGGCACACGCGATGAAAAGCTACCGGCCTGCAAACGCCCCCATTTTCGCCGTTCATCGACAAACAGACATGCCCCTGGACGATCCTTGGCGGTCGAGCGCGTCATGTCGGGTGCGCTTAGCTGGTGCTGCCGGAGGAAGGCCTCGCTTGAAGGCTCACATGCACCGGATGCGGGCGTAATGGACCACATGGGGGATCTCAGCGCGGGCAGCGGCCAATCCCGAATTTGCCTAAACGCGAACTAAAGAAACATGCCGTAATGCTAATGGTTGCCGCTCAACCGTCCGTGAGAAACGTATGTCAGCTTTGCGAACCTCAAAGGCAGTCCAAGACAGCGAACCGGCAAGGGAGGAGACTGTCGGCCCGTCCGATGAGCTGTTGCGGAAAAGGATTCGACTGCTCGAGGCAGTCGTCGACAATGTTCCCAGAGGCATATCGCTCTTTGACGATGATCTGCGGATCGTTCTTTGCAATGAACAGCAAAAATCGATGCTGGACTATCCGCCGGAGCTTTTTGCAGATGGCTTTCCAAATATGGAGGACTTGTTTCGGTTCAATGCCGAAAGGGGGGAATACGGTCCGGATTGCGTAGAGACCATATCACATCGCGCCTTGAACTGGCCAAACAGCGTACGGCGCACAGCTACCTCGTACGAGGCCGAATGGCATGGGGATGGAGGTTCGTGGCGTTCCGCTCATGAGCGGCGGTTTTGTAACCACCTATCTGGACGTTACCGAGCAGCGGCGTCGCGGCGCGTTCAGCTTTTATGAAAGTGGTGCAGAACACGGCGCGGACGTATAGCACGCGGACTGAATTTTCGGGAAACTGATGGAGCGGCACTTTTGAGACGCGACGGATGTTGCGCCTCTTCAGGATTCGACATGATTTTTGTCGAGGTATCAAGCTCGCCGACCGCTACTTTATCGGGCGGGCGACGTCGTCATGTGCTGGCCGATGCGCCTCTCGGAAATCGATACTGAACGGAGCCGCAAAGCGCCGCGTTTCGCCAACCAACCAATCACGCGCTCCGCCGACCATTACGATGAGAACGACGGCGGCTCCGAGGCCGGCTTTGTCCGACACGCGTCCACAATGCACCGCGTTCGCCACGCGCTGAGTTCCTGCCTGCACCGCGCCGCCGGGATGCCCGACGGGATTACGTTGCCGAGGGAATAGCTTTGCGCTCTGAAGACTGCGCTCGGTGCAACAGTACCCGATTTCGGCCCGATTGCTTCGCCAAGTATAGTGCAGCATCCGCTTGACGCTGTAATTGCTCCGGCGAAATGGCCTCTTCAGACGCTTGAACCGCTACTCCGATGCTAAGGGTGACGCGGTGTGATAAACGTGATCCGGGGTTGGGCAAACCGGCGTCCTCAACGCTCTTGCGAATTCTCTCGGCCACGGAGACCGCCTCATCCTCACTCACTGCAGGCAGGAGCACCAGGAACTCTTCGCCGCCATAGCGGGCCACTTGATCGCGATCCCGCCTGACGTTCTCCTGGATGATGTTCGCGACCTCAACCAGACATCGGTCGCCCTCGGCATGGCCGAGGTGATCATTCAGCTTCTTGAAGAAGTCTATATCGCACATCAGCATTGCCGCGCCATCCAGGCACCGCTTGTCACTTCCCCACAAATGGTCAAGCGTTTCGGTCATCCAACGCCGGTTGGCGATGCCTGTGAGCGGATCGGTCTTCGCCAGGAGTTCCAGACGATCATTGGCTTTTGCCAGTTCCGCGACCCTGCGCTTGTCGCGAAGCTCAAACAGGAAAGTCTTTTGAGCCAGAATTGTCATGACGCGACGCGCGGCGACGGTTGCGAAAATGCCGCTGGCGAAAAACAGGGTCGCCGCCACGGCGCTTCCAAAGCCAATGGCCGGATTCTGCAGTTGAAAAGCCAGATAAATACTGAGCGCCAAGGCGGCAATGGTCACCGTCCAGGCCAGCGGGATGCCGAAGATGATAATGGAAGTAATCGCCACGAAGAGCATGATGTTCAAATGGCGTTCGTAGAATTCGCCGCCGGCGGTAACGCCGACCAGGGCAACCGACAACAAGATGAGGAACATGCCTGCGATCAGCGACGCCCCCTGTATCCAGGGCGTCTGCGGCTTTCGCCAGAGAAGGACGACGGCCACCGCGACAGGCGGAAGGATCACGCCAGGCAATAGCATGGAATCCGCGATAGCGGCTGGAAGCATCAGCATGTTGAGGGCCATGGTCAGCACATCCAACAAAGCTACCCAGACCATCCAGGCGCGGATGGTCTTCGCCGTCTGCGACCAGATGCGTTCTCGGAACAGGCGGTTTATCTCGCCCTTGAGGCGAATTTCGCGCGTGCGACGCGCTAGCAGGCGGTCCACTTCGCTGGTCAAGGCAGGGTCTTCCTGCATGTCAAGATTCACCAGATGTGACACAATAGTTGGGCCTAAGCTCTTCTCCTGAAATATCCATCCGACCGGTCGCGGACGTCCGAATGAGCAAGCATGCCTGCTCATCCTGAAGATTTGATTGCTTGAGAGCGGATTTCGTAGCGCCAGGAACCATTCCGTCGGGGGTGGCTCGGCGTGTAGTCACATGCTTCGAAAACCCCGCGCACGGTCAAGGCAGAACGCTATTGCCGAAATGATGCGCGCGTTAGATCGGTGCGGAAATCCTCCGCCGGACAAGCTGCTCTGTTACGAGTGATGTACGTCGAGTCGGAAACCGTTGCCACAACATGTGATGATGACGCGCAGAAATATGCTCTCAGGTATCGGTGGTTTTGCAGCTCTGGGGTTGACCGGGGCTGCGGCCGCGCAAGCAACGTCGGCAGACAAACAAGGATGAACGGAATTGCAAATCACACGAGCCGGTCATCAGACCTAATACGTGACCGTGACCACCACTGTATCCGTATAGACGCCGGCCGAGGGCGTCGTCTGCGGAGGCACGCGGCCATAGACAGTCAGGTTCTGTACCGCACCGCTGCCGGTCCCCGCCACAGTGCTTCCCGGTGTCGCTGCGTCTCCCCAGGGCTGGGTTCGCGCAGCGTCCTTGTAAAGGCCATAGGTGACGGTTTCGGCGCCTTTCGACATCTTGCGCGCTGTTGGCGGCGATGCCGTAGTGCCACCGCTCAAGGAGACGGTATAAGTGGTAGCCGGGGTGCAGGTGACCGATACCTGGCCGCTCGAGTCGATATCTGCGTCGAGAATTCCGACAGCACCGAAATCGACGTTGTGAGTGGCGACCAGGCAGTTTGCCGCAACGGTGGCGGTCACGTTGAAACTTGGCCGCGAGATCGTGCCCGTTCCGGTGCCGCAGGAACTGGACTTGGTGTATCGGTATCGGAATTCAACATTGCTGCCGGAGAAAGCGGAGAGATAGCTTCCAGGGGGCGCTGTCGGTTGGCTGCCAAGAACGGCGCCGTATATGGTTGCGGTCCCGGTGCCGGTTCCCAATGCGTTCAGCGTCAGGGCAAGTGCCGGGGCACGGTCCGGAAATCCCCAGGAGTAGGTGCCCCAAACGACGCTGCGAGCCGAATCGGAATAGAGCTGATAATTGAGGATGTTCGATCCGCTGAGCATTTGGCGCGCGGCCGCCGTCGCACCGCCGCTGCCCGCGCCCAGATTTGGACATATCAGGATGCGGGCCAACGGCGTGCCGCTGCAGGTGACGCTCATGGTCCCGGTTGAATTCGTTTGCGCGCCGGAAAGTGTGTCGATGAAACCGAAACTCTGGTCCGACACACCAAAGCTGCAGCTTTGCGACCAGGCGGTGCCGGGCAGCAGCATTACCACTGCGACGACGAGATTCCGGAAGTTGGACAGTTTCACGAACACACTGCGTTCCTGATCACGACCTGCTGGCCAGTTGCTGGTTTTAAAGTGAATTCGGCGCGGCACGTGCTGCCGTCAGCCCGCTCGACGACAACTGCGTTGTGAGAAGCAAGCCCGCGAACGTATGCCTCACCGTCATAGCCGATCACAAATTCCTCGGTGGCGCCGTCCAGCTTGCCTTTCAGACCGGCCTCGAGTGCCGCGCCGCTGCTATCGACAAAGGTGACAAGTGCTGCCGCCGGCGTCTCCGATACCCCGAATTTGACCACCACCCCACTGCGGTCGGCTGGAACGATCGTTTCCTTGGTGGCCGGAACGTCGGCATCGACCGGCAGGTTCTTCGGATCAATCGAGATGATGTTGGCTTCATAGGAATTGAGATCGGGCACAAGAATACGGCCACGACTGTCCGTCTTGCCAACGGGCCTGTTCTGACGCGCAACCTCCACATTCGGCGTGCCGACATCGACGACAGCAAAAGCGTCGTCGATGCGGTTGGACGCAAATACGCTGCCACCTGCTACTGCGATGGCGCCGTCCATCTGCGCTGTCACGCGGACATCCTTGTCGTATTGTTGGACGCCTGCTTCGAAGCGCGCGAACGGAGCGCGGTAGCTGAGTGCGGCAGATCGATTGGGAACATCCCCTTCCGACGTTCGCGCGCGCCAGCCGATGCTGCCATTCTCAAGCCGCTCTGCCTTGGCGACGTCGGCGACGACATTCATGCCATCAGGGCCTTGTTCGACCCCGGTTGAGGCGGTGATGCCGTCATCGAACGCGACCGAGATACCGGCGAACACACCAAAACTCTTGCGGTCTTCAAGATCCGTGAATGCTGTTGCGTAGAGCGTGCTGCGCGTGAACACTTGCTGGCTGTAGGAGAGGCCGACGATTTGGCTGCGTTGGCCTGCGGCGTCCTTGAGATGGGTGTAGGATAGATTGAGGCTCGACAGATCGAGCGGCATCGGCACTGACAGCGTTGCCTGATCGATCGCGCGCGGAACGCCGGGACTGAAGATCGGAAGACCATCCGGTCCCGAGAATTCGGGTTCGGCAGTGACCGACGCGATGTCCTCGTAGTCGCCGAATGCTCTTTGAACCCTGCCGTACAGCGACCAACCTTCGTAGCTGAGTTCCAGCGATGCGTTCACCAGCGACCCGGTGTCTCCGCCATGGTGGCTTCCCGCGACGCGACCGAGGCGGCGCCATATGAGCCGAGCGGGAAGGCGACACCCAATCCGCCGTTGAGCAGGTCTTGACCGCCCTCGAAATGGCCCTCGAGCGTCAGCCAGTTGTTCAGCCCGTAGCGGACGGTGGCGACGCCCATGGCATGCTGGTCGTAGTCGTTGGATTCGACCCCGAAATTCCGCCTTGGCATTCCTGCCTCGGCCGAAAAATCGAGCAGGCCTTCTCGCAAGAGCATACTGGATGCGTAGAACGGAAGCGTCGCCGTGGTTTCCCGGCCAAGACTGTCTCGCAGCACCACGCGCGCCTCCCCGGCTCCCGTGAACACCGGCAGGTTGACGACCTGGAATGGTCCTGCCGCCACGTCGCCCGCATAGGTGCGCACGTTTTGGGTATAGACCTCCAAGGTCGAAGGCACGGCGGCGGTGCCCTCAAACGAGGGGAGCGGAAGGGTGACCAGATCCGAACGAAGGGAAAAATTGCGCTGTGCCTGGATGCCGCCGAGATAGACAGCCCGCGTCCAGGCCAAGCCGCCAGAAACGAAATCTCCCGCCCTGTAGGTGACCAGGCGCTCGGGATCGGAATAACTCCAGGTGGTGTTCAGCCGGGTGAAGTCCTGGAGCTCCCCGTCGGAATAGCCGCGGCGCCGCGGCATCTATTGGAGGCAGTGGCGGTGTCGATGCCGGCGCGGGTGCCTCCATCGGTGGCTCGAGTGGTATCAACGCAGGGGCGGGCGCATCGATCGGCGGCAGCGGTGGCGTCAACGCTGGCCTCGGCGCCTCGGTCGGCGGTTCCAGCGGCATCAATGCTGGCGCTGGCGCAACATTGGTCGGGTCGAGCGGCGTGACCGCCGGACTGGGAGCGACAGTTGGAGACACAAGGGGGATCGGCGTCGGTGCCAAAGTGAGCGTAGGCGACGGCAAAAATACCGGTCTAGGAGTGAGCCTTGGAACGAACCCAAATAGTCTGTCCAACCCAAGCAATCCCTCCAAGGCGAGCACCGTCAGCCCGCCCAGTGTCGTCGCCGACATGTCGGGCAGCCAGCTGACGCGGATGAAGAAGCGCTGCGTCGACGTGCTCGGCAGCGCCGGCACTTATGATCGCGACCTGCGTCAGCTCTGTCTGCTGATCGCGCGCCGCTAGGCTGCTGGAGCCACCGGAGCAGAAGTGTTGAACCAGCCGTGAGGCTGCTGTAGCCAAACTCTCCTGGACACCGGCCAGTCAGAAAGCCCGCCACGGCGGGCCGAGCTTGCTGCCATATTAGCTTGCATGGCAATGTCCGCGCACCTTTGGCTTTGGTTTGGGCTTAAGGCCGCTGTGGTGCTGCTGGACTCTAGGTGAGACTCGCCCGGAAATGACTGGCTAAACCAAATGTCGGTAGCGTAAAAAGGGCAATGCCTTCCCTCCGACTCGTACTGGAATACGCTGGAATCATGGCGCTGATCGCGGCGGCGCTGTGGGTCATGGTGCGTTATTGGCCTGAATATATGTTTTGAGCGGCAGTAGCCTCAGGCTGTTAGCCGAGATCTAGAGAGCGCCTGCGGCGGGGGCCCAGGATGGGAGATAAATCCACCGATCCCGACGCCGAGGCTGGATTGAATGACGTGAAATGTATGGACCGTGCCTGGGACCGCCTGGGCTGCACCCGGTTCACCATTCTTGAACATCTTCTCTCCTAGGTTCTGCCGGTGATGGCCTTGTGCATGGTGCGTCTTCTTGCCACCGCGCATCTTCGGATAGCGCTTCATGACGCACCAGAAGACGCCTTGGGCGGCGTCGACCACCAGCCCGTATATCTTGGCGAAGAACTTCGGGTGGATGTCGCCGTCGAGCAGGCGCTGGGCGAAGCGCGGAAAGCCATCGGTGAGGCCGCAGCGCTTGCTGTAGAGTTTGCCGACCTTGATGACGACATCGGGAGCGTCAGTGTGGACGAAGGCCTTGGAGAAGGCGGAACGCGCCGCTGCCGATCTGGTGGCATTCTTGAGCGCGTAGTGCTGAAGGAGGCGTGGCAGCGGGCATGGTTGATCTGCTTGCGCATGGTGGTGCTCTCCGGGGTGATGAATTGAAAAGGAGTCCCTTTAGGGACGCCCTGGTGCTCCACTTCTCGCGCGAGCAGCTCGGCCGGCATTGGCTGGATCAAGTTAAGGGTCGTTACAGACCCTCATTCAGCGAGGATTGTGACCACGCGCCGCCGCCGGGATTAGCATCGAGCATCATACTCGTCATGAGGACGGACCCAATCGCCAAGCGTATGGGACGGCCCGTTTTCATTGCGGCCGAACGGGGTCAGGTCGATATAGCTGTATGTACCGATCAGGTTCTCGCCGCCACGTCATCGCACGTGGAAAGTGCAATAAATCTCGCCATCGCCATCTTTGCAGAAAACGGTCGCTCCAGCGCGATCTCTCCCTGTCATCGCGACCTCTTCAAAATTGAACAACACCTTCCCCGAGGCGATCTGATCCTCCGTGAACGATACCTGGAAGTCGAAATTGAAATCGCTGCCGAATGACGACACCCAATCGAACTGCCAATTCATCCGCGCCTTGAAATCCAGCAATTCGGTAAGAGGAGCGCGCGAGCACACGACGAGGGAGACATCGTGATGCATCAAATGCTGGTTGGCGGCCCTCGCAATCGCCCACAGTTATCTCCCGCTCGCGGCCATATCAGCTGGGACAATACGCTGCCAGTTCAACGGCGGACAGCTCGGCCGGATATGTTTTCGCTAGTCGGGCAAATCGCCTCGCTTTGGCTTTTCATTATCCAAAGCGGACAGCTTGCGCGTGGCCTCGTCAACTGCCACGCCAACCAGCGCGTCGAACTCCGGCACAGCCTCAATGTGACCGCCCGATGAGACGGACCTTCGGATCTGAAGCAGGAGAAACCTAGCATCGCGCAGGACGACGGACAGATCGTTATTGCCCATGGCTCGCCTCATCGCAGGACTAGTCGAGAGGCCGTCCGCGGGCCATCTTACCCAATGTACGCTACTTCGCAAGAGATTTGTCGGAAACGTACAGAACTCGACAAGGTACAACGAGCTTCAGTCGATTTGGTTGCAGCCGCTGATTGCCCGCCATGCGACTCAGGTGGCGAGGATCAGGTGATCCTGGCTTTCGCGTCGCTGAGGTTCTTGTTCTTGAGCATATAGAGCATGTGGTTGGCCTCCTCGAGCGCCTCCGCCAAACCGACAAGCGAGACACCTCCCAGCCCTATGTCCCGCCGCCGTCCCTGGACGACGACCCAGAGTATCCAGCGCTTGGCGCCCGATGGGTCAACAATCAGATAAAGTCCATTTCCATCAGTGTATCTGCCGGGAGATAGCTTCTGCTTGAGCTGGAGAGCGCTAAGTTGCTTTTCCTGGGTGCTGGCCCTGGGGCTTTATCGAAGATCTCGAACTCGCCCCACAACGTAGACGGATTTGGTTGAACCTCAATCGACATCGCTGGACAGTTGAAACTTCATAACCATCTGTTTTGATCGAAAAACAGGACTGTCCCTGGCCACCGCATTGGCGGGCGCTCTCTCCGTCGCTTAGCAATACCTGCTGCGCGCTGGAAAATTGGAGGCGGCTGCGGTCGACTGAAACGCGGAGATATTTAAGAGGCTTTCGACCCTTCTTAGTGCTTCCAGCGGCAAAGGCGCTCACAGCTAGCTAATTTCATCAGGTATGAAGTCGCCTGTTTGGCGTTTCCACAAGCGCGCAAACGTTTCTCCCAACAGTGCGACAAATGACGCCTCGAACTGGGCGAGGCGGTCAGAACGTCAGAACCGTTGCCGTGGCAACTCAGACCTAGGTCCAGTCATTACGTGGACTAAGGTCCAGGGGAGGAACATTTTGAATTCAATCAAGTTCGGCGGGGCGGGGCAACGCACTCCATAGGAGCATTGAAACATGAGAACCAATTTCAAGATCGCCGCTGCTGCGGTTCTGCTGCTTGCCGGCGTCGGCGCAGTTGCAGCTCAGGACGTTGTGATCACGCCTGAACAGGACACGGTCGTAAGGGAATATGTTAAGAAGCAGCCGCTCGCTTCTGTGAAGGTTCCCGGTGTCGAACTCAATGTGGGTACGGCTCTGCCCGAAACCGTCGAGGTTCACGAAATCCCCAATGTCAAATATCACTATGCTGTGATCGACAACCGAACCGTCCTTGTGGATCCGGGAACCCGAAAAATTGTGAAGGTCTACGATTGACGAACACGTAGCGCAACGTAGCACTCCTTACCCTTCCTGATTGGCCCGTCACCGCTTCTAAGGTGGCGGGCTGCGGGCTTTGACACTCGGCCAGGACGAGGCACGCTGCAGGCGTGTTTCGACACCCCTGCAAAGTCGGCTTGACGAAACATTAGTGATCTCTAACTATTCGTGCTGCGGCAGACGATGCTAACCCCATCGTTGCTGAAGATCGGGATCTTCACCGGGCTCCCGATCGGCCCGCGCTTCCTGCAAGCGGCGCGGGCTTTGCTCTCGCATAGGAGATGCGATGCCCGACAAGCCGGGTCAGTCGGACTACCCGATCTTCTTGCCTTTCAGATGCCAGGCGTCGCTTGCGACTTGGAACGATGCTTTCACTTGCTCGAACATCAGCGAAGCTAATCGTCCTGCCGGGACCGCTATTGGGCTCGGCTGGCTGAACCACCCATGTGATTTCGGCAAGCGCATCAGGCACGCAAAGCTTCAGTGCACCAAGATGACCAAGTCTGGTGGCCTACCGGCTGTCGTTGAAGTCTCACCTTTGCTGACCTACATGCGCGGTGCGTCGGATGTTTCCTCCCATCGTCCGGCGCGTTCCCCTCTGGAGGTCTTTGACCTTCATACTTGGCCGGACCTTTGGTCCGGCCTTTTTCTTGCGCGCGAGAAACGGGCAAACTGACGACTACGCCCAGCGCTGATTGGGCGGTCTCGCTGCCAGGATTGTGCAGTCTGCGTTGCCACTTCACCGGTGAAATGAGAACCATGATGACAGGCTGTCAAGCCCATGGCTTATCTTCGCCAGCCCGGCATGCGGAAGACTGATCCATGGCCGTTTTCTCGACCTGCCATTCTTCCCGCTCATTCGAAGGCAACGACAATTCGCCGCCCGCCTTTGCCGATATTTCCAAGTGTTCTGGAAGAATTGACTATGCTGGCTTGTCGAAGACCATAGGCAAACCACGTTTCGACGCCATCTCGACCACCAGTTCTTCGATTGCTTGATCGGAAAGGCGGGTCTGGAGTGTCGTACGAATCCGCTTGACCAGTTCATGCACCGGCAAAGGCGCGAGATCCTCGGCATCATCGAGGAACCGACTGACTTCGATCACAACGTCCGCATCGATGTCGCCCGGCAAATCTCGCATATGTTATCTCCGTTCAACGCAAATATTGCCGTCTTCCTGGCGGTTGTCGAGTCAGGCAGATGAACATCGGTTGTTTCCCATGGCGGCAGGACTCGGCGCTCTGCTTCGTCTGCACAAATCCCGGTCTCAGCTTCGTCTGCACAAATCCCGATCTCACTGTGCGACGGCGTGAGGCTCTGCTTCCCCAGTCACTCTGGGAGCCATTGAGGCTAATATCATCTGGACCTCAGTCGCTGCGTAGGATTTTCGCTTCTAACGCCGCTGAAACAAAGGCCCGTCTCGCTACCGGCGTCCGGGCTTCACCACGCAGAACCTGAAGGCATGCATCCATAGCCAGTTTTCTCTTCTTCGTCTGATGAGGGAAACTCCGCAGCAGGATCGTGGCTGCGTCGTTCACATCGAATACGACGCGCTCACCGTCATGCCGGCCAATTTGCACCACCACGGGCCGGACGAACCTGCTCGACATGCAATTACTCTCTCAGTTCCGACTTCGATCCCGGTCTTCGCGTATCATGACGTCGCGTCAATTCATACATGTATGGCTAAACTCGAAGAGAACTTGCAGTTGCTCAATCTCAACACAAATTGCCTGTGCAATTTCAGCAAGCCGCCATATCTCGGTGGGTTCCGGTTTTCTTGTGGACAGCGGATTCCGGAAGGTGAAGCGGCGCTGGTCCCGTGGGCGCACTTCCTGAAGCCCAAGCCTTCCCCTGGCTGTCAGCCCTGACGTGGCCGCTGCCGCAATTGCCGGAGCTTCTGGGGCACGCGATCCGAGAGAGGAAGAGTGGGTGGAGGTTCGGGAGAGAGTCTCCCGGCGCCCGTCGAGGAGTGACAGCCATGACCCCGATGGAAATTCACACGCCCAAGCTAACGAGCGGGCCGGTTACAAGGTCGACGTCGGACGCTACCGCGTAGTCGGAAGCTTTCAGACTGGCTTTTCCAGGCCATCATTGCGCTCGGTAGGCTGCTTTAGAGCGTTTCAGCCTCCAAACGGCCACAACTTGTCCCGTTCCACCGGATGAACAGCGCATTCTGCCTATGAAGTCCTTGGCCGTCTTCAAAACGCCAAAGTCTCGCAGCTAGCGTTGCAAGCTACCGCTTTCGTCGGCCCACGCTCTTCGCCAAGGGCGGTGGGGGCTCTACAGGGGAGCATGCGGGTGGTCGGCCATGTTGCCAGAGCAAATCCTGCGCAGCTTTAATCACGGCCTTTCGGTTGTTGCCGTATTTTAGGATCAACTCCCAAGCCAGGTCCGTAGTCAAACCGTTCTTTGAAGCGAAATATCCGACCTGATGGTCGTGAATGGCACCATGCCAGAGCTTGTCATCGCCCATTCGAGCCTCCACTCTGTTCTGTTTGAGCTACGAGCGCCAGGATTCGCCCCCTCGCTGCTAAGCTATCGGCATATTAGCAATAGCTCAACTAAGACTGAAGTCCTGATGTTTATGCCGCGACGAACCGCTTCATCGAGCACGGCGATTGCCTGCCAACCGGACATGGTCAGGATTGCCGTTGCATGCGGAACTCAATCGAACGGCGGAAGGATCTCCAGGCGTGGTCTCGACATCATCGATCGACAGGTCGACCTCCGCCAAGCCTGGGCAAAGCCTTGAAGCCGATCGTTGAAATCAGGCGTCGATCGTGCGCTTGCCCGCGGGCAGGTGGAGATCGGCGGCCGTCGAATCGCTTGAAACCATGGGAGATGCGGAACCTCTTGCGAAGCCGCGCCGAACGAACAGAAGCTGCTTCGCGAAGAGACCGAACTGGTCTCGCTGTCGTTGCGGCTGCTTTTACAGAACTCAGCACGCTGCCGCGCTGTGAATAATCGCGCAACGCGACTCCGTGGACCAGCGGTCGCGAAAGGCGGCTCAAGCAGCCAGACAACAAAACGCAGTCGCACCCTACGACAAAACTCGAGGTGGCCTCGAGGTTTGACTTGGTGGCGGCGCAAGATTATTGTATTAGATAATTGTAATGTTAATCGGGCGCGAGGGATGCCAGAGGGGAAAAACGGCGAAGCCCCGTTATTGCTGGCGGCCTAGCGTGTCCTCGCACCCCAAACCAGGGGATGACAACGCCGTGCCCGCTGCATGGCTGCACGCTCTTCTCTATGGATCGAGGAAGCGTTGCAGGTGCGTCCAGGAGGTTAGAATCGGTAAAATGACCCTAATGGGCAGGGGCCCTTACGAGCCGCTGTGCGACCCCAGCGGAGAATGGCTGGTTTGGGATGCCGTACGAGAGAACGTGGCCGAGTTCGACGGCTATGTTTTTCTGGGCCTCACACCGAGAGAGGCGCTGAGGTTCTCGACGGTGTTGAACAATATGATAAGGCCTTCGACCAGCGGGGGTTCACGATCCCGCCCCGCACAGCCGGCGTGAGGTGTTTGTTATCAGGCGGGATCGTGCAGAGGGCTCCGCGAACAGCGGCTCGCTCGGCATCGTCAGGTACGGAGCACGGGGGCGGCTCGAGCAATCGTCGGAAAACCGCATCCGCCGCTGTCCAGCGTCACTTCGCTAAGCCTTGCTCGCGCGTTTATGTGGCTGAAACGGCTGGTCGAATCTCACCAGCAATAATACGGCGGAAGAGCCACAGAACGCCGGCATTGTGTCAAAGACCGAGTTCCAGTTCGACCACCGTCTGACGCTATTGTCTATCGCGGACCACAAACCATTCACCGAATCCTTCGCAACATGTCTTAACGCGCGTGAGGGGGTTCGCCCGATCGGGGCTTTCATGAAGCTGGTGACGCAAGTTCGAGCCTGACGTTTAACCAATCGGCTGCCGCCGCGCCTGAAATGAATGCACGTCGACTATGCGCGTCAAGATAGAGGGGCTTCGGGCCTCAGCGAATTCTTCTTGAGTAGCCTTCTTTGACCCTTTGGGTCTCGTTCTCGGCGTTGCCAATGATCGCAACGCCCAATCTCGGCCGTGTAGATCCGCTTTGCCGTTCCTGAAAGCTGACGTCGCAGGCGAGCGTGTTGGAGGTCATGGTGGTGCCACTTGCGGACTCCGCCAGTGTTGGCGCGAAGGTCGCGTCTCGACCCCATCTCGGATTTGCCCGGCAGGATCGATCGGCAGGCCAGAAAGGCCGGGCATTCGAGAAGCCGTGCTCTGCCTTGGCGCCCTCTCGCCACTGCCGCGTTGGCGTGAGCCGCAGTTCGAGATCCATCGCTCGGCCGAGTTCTCACATGATGCTCATGCCGCCATCGATTAGCATTTCAGAACCGACCATGAAGCGGCATTCGTCGGATGCCAGAAACACCACCGCATTGGCAATTTCCTCGGCCGTCCCAAAACGGCCGGCCGGGACCATCCCGACGACAGCGTTCGCCCGCGCCTTCGTTTCCGCGGGACCGAGACCAAGCTTGTCGTTGAGCGGCGTGTCTATCGGGCCCGGGCTGATCACATTGGCGCGGATGCCGCGCCCTATCAGCTCACCGGAGAGCGTTCGCGCCAACGAAATCATTCCGGCTTTTGCCAACGAATAGACGTGCGTTCCAGCCATTCCCATGTGTGCGTTGACGGAGCCGCTGAGAATGATTGATGCCGGATTCGAAAAGAGCGGGACCAAGGCCTTGACCAGGAAGTAAGGTCCTTTCAGATCGATGGCAACGCTCCGGTCAAAGGCCGCCTCGCTCCAGTCGGCAAGCGGACGCAAGTCAACGATGCCAGCGTTGACGAAGACAGCATCGAGCTTGCCGAATGCCGCTCCCAGCTGTCGGGCGATATCATCCTGGGCGGCAACGCTGCCCGCATCGGCAGCGATGATGAGCACATTGTCGCCGAGAGTCTTGCGGGCTTCGTCCAGACGGCCCTCGTTGGTGCCGGTGATCGCAACGCGAGCACCCTCCTCGAGAAAGCGGCGTGCTGTTGCGAGCCCGATGCCGCTGGTGCCGCCGGTGATCAGCGTAGCTTTGTTCCGCAGTCTGGGCATGACGGAGTTCCTCATACGGTCGCCCCCCACCCGGGGGGCTTCTAAACTACAGTCGCGTTCAGCATTACGCGTTCAACAGGACAGCAGCCATCCTTGGCCAAATAAAAAATCGCGGGACCCAACGAGATGAGTGACAACATTCCAGCTGTCATGACGAGCCGGACGTCCGTGCAATATCGCTGGACGGTGCCAATTCTGAAGAGCGTCTTATGGGCTTCCCACTTCGAACCAGAGTCTGATAGGCGGCGAGCAGCGCTGCGTAGCCGCGACGAGGCGTGGGCGCCGACGCGCTGGGCCATGCCGCCGGAAAGCTGCCGGGGAAAGGCGTCGGCGAATTAGGCGAGACCGACGAGCGCGATGTAGAAGCGGGCCTTCTCCTCGGCATCCAGTTTCGCGACGCCCCGCACCTCGAGACCGAAGCCGACGTTGCCGAGTACGGTCAGCCAAGGCAACAGACGCGGTTCCTGGAAGATCACCGCCCGCTCGGCGCCGACACCATCGATCGGCTTGCTGTCGATCGCGACACGGCCACTGTCGGCGGCTTCCGATAAAGCGCGAGGGGATAACTGAGATGCCAACCCGACTGGCGCACGGGCTTAAGGTTGAACCGACCAAGAGCCGGTGTCCGCTGAAGCCGAAGGCGTGGAACAGGCCCGGCGTTGCGACCATCGTCCATACGTGTCAATCCGATGTTGGGGGTCTTTCACGAAGTCGAGTCACCAGCGGGAGGGACAGCACACAGAGTGCCGCCATCATGAGGAACCCGGGCGGGCCATACGCTCCATAAAGCTGACCTGACACCCAAACGAGGCCCGCGGTGGCCAGCCCCGGGCCGATCGCGTAAAAGGCCTGCGCAGTGGCGGCAAGATGTGCGGGCACACTGCTGGCGATAACACGCATACAGGCAAGATGCAGCAGTGCGAACGTAATGCCGTGAAGCGGCTGCACGAGCGCAAGCATCCAAATCGTCGCCGTTTCCGCTTCCACGACCCAGCGAAGGATTCCGGCCACCACGGCCAGAGCAGCGGCCCCGGCCACCCCAAGCCGGCGCAGCAGGATCGGCCCGACCACAACGAACACCACTACCTCCGCTGCGACGGCTTCCGACCAAAGTATGCTGCTCGCCACCGTTCCGACCCCGGCCGCTGTCCAGCGGATGACCGAGAAGGTGTCATGCATGGCATGGCTGCCATAGATCAGCGCCGCAATCAGGACGATGCGCCGGAAAATCGCAAGACCGAGCAGCTCGCGCAGCCCGCCGATTGCGCTTTGCCCGATAGGGTCCGCTGCCCGCTCGGCGCCGGTGTCTGATTCCGGCACCAGCGCGGCGGCAGCCAACGCGCCGGCGAGCAGCGCGGCGTACATCCATATGATCGCACCCAGTTCCAAAACTCCGAGCACCTGGCCTGCCGCGAGAGTGCCAGCAACGAAGGCTGCTGATGCCGCACCCCGCACCCAACCATACTCAAAAACCGGATCGCGCACCGATGCGCGCGCCGCAAGGGCGTCGGCGAGGGTTGTGATCGGTGCCAGGCCGGCTGACTGGGCCAGATAGACGATCAACAGAAGGAAGAGGCCTTGCACGGCAGCCAGCCCAAGCGTCGCCGCCACCGCGATCCCGATGCAGACCGCCAGGGTGATGCGCAGGGCGCCGAGAAGGTCTGCTATTCGATTGGCGAGCGGTCCGGCAATCAGCCGGGCTGCGTTGCCTAGCCCGAACAGAACGCCCAGCTCTTCAGGTGTTAGACCGCGCGCCTCAAAATACCGTGGCCAGAACGGGGACGCTGTCCCGAATGCAGCATACATTGCAGCATAGAGCGCTAAAAACGCCAGCAGCGGGCGAAGGCGTGCCATGCCAAAGTTCTGCCACGAACGCGCATCGCGTTACAGGGGGATTGGGATCTGCAGAATGATGCTTCCTGTGCGAATGGGGACCTCGGCGTTGATGATCCGATCCGCGATCATCACCCGCGACAAGCGTATTGCCGCGCCCACGCTGCTTGCCGCCGCCGCCCCACCACGCTCTCTCTTAGCTCGCCTCCATGCCGTGCGCCGACATCGCCCAAATGGCAGCCGGAAATGAGGAGGGCGGTCTCCAGCACCATCGCCTCGACGCATTCCTGCTTGGGGTAGAGGTAGGAGGTGACGATTGCAATTTGGCAGGGGCATCGGCGTTGTTGCCCGGGCGACGATGGGATCATCGTCTTCGCGAGCGCTGTCGGTCGCACGACGTTATTCCTTTACCGCGCCCGTCATTGAGGAAACGTAGTACTCGACAAAGAATGAATAGAGCACCACCACTGGCAGCGAGCCGATCAGCGCACCTGCCATCAGCGCGCCCCACTCATAGACGTCGGAACGAACCAGCTCGGTGAGCACGCCGACCGGTACCGTCTTCTTTTCCGACGATTGAATGAAGGTCAGCGCGTAAATAAACTCGTTCCAGGATAGCGTGAAGGCGAAGATGCCGGCCGAAATCAGGCCGGGTACTGACAGCGGCAGCACGATCTTGGTGAGGATCTGCCAGCGGCTCGCGCCGTCGATCAGAGCGCATTCTTCCAGTTCGAACGGGATCGAGCGGAAATAGCCCATCAGCAGCCAGGTGCAGAACGGGACGAGGAAGGTGGGGTAGGTGAGGATCAACGCGAACGGTGTGTCATAGAGGCCGAGGTTGAACACCATCAGCGACAACGGGATGAATAGGATCGAAGGCGGTACAAGATAGGCCAGGAACACTGCGAGGCCGACCTGGCGCGCGCCCGAAAATCTCAGGCGTTCGATCGCATAAGCCGCCAGCACCGCTGCCAACAGCGACAGGAAAGTGGCGGCGGTCGAGATGATGATCGTGTTGAGCAGCCAGCCAGGATAGGAGGTCTCGAACAGCAGATAGCGTATGTGCTGCAATGTCGGATGAACCACCCAGAACGGATTGTGGTTCGCATAGTCGGTCATCTCGGCATTCGGCTTAATCGCCGTGATCGTCATCCAGTAGAAGGGGAACAGGAGCACGATCATGAACACCAGTAGCGGCAGATAGACCGTCACCACCCGGCGCGGCAGGCTTTGCAGGTAGCCCATGCCGCCTTCGTCGGTGTCAATGCGCTCGGCTTGCTTGATCGCGGCCATGTCAGTCTCCGCCGCCTTGCTGCCATCTGCGCCGTTGCAAGCCGAAATAGCTGAACAGGATCGCCGCCAGCAGGAAGGGGATCATGGCGACGGCGATTGCCGCGCCTTCGCCGAGCTGGCCTCCGGCAATGCCGCGCTGGAAGGATAATGTCGCCATCAGATGGGTAGCATTTACCGGGCCGCCACGAGTGAGCACATAGATCAGTTGGAAATCGGTGAAGGTGAACAATACTGAGAAAGTCATAGTGATGGCGATGATCGGCGTCAGCAGCGGCAGGGTCACGTGGCGGAACAATTGCCAGCGGCTGGCGCCGTCGAGGGTGGCGGCCTCATAGAGCGATTGCGGGATGGTCTGCAGGCCGGCGAGCAGAGTGATTGCGACGAATGGAATGCCGCGCCAGACATTGGCGGCTATGACCGAGGCGCGGGCATTGGTCGGGTCGCCGAGGAAGTTGATGCGATGGTCGATCAGTCCCATCTGCTGCAGCGCCCAGGACAGGATCGAGAACTGCGAATCGTAGATCCACCAGAAGGCGATCGCCGAAAGCACCGTCGGCACCACCCAGGGCAGCAGCACCACCGCGCGAAAGAACGACTTGAAGGGAAGGTTCTGGTTGAGGATGAGCGCCAGCCAGAGCCCGAGCACGAACTTCAGGATCGAGGCGCTGACCGTGTAGAGCAGCGTGTTGAAGACCGAGAGCCAAAAGACGCTGTCGCTCCACAGATATTCATAATTCTCGATGCCTATGAAGATGCCGGGGCGGCCGATGCGCGCATCGGTGAAACCGAGCCAGACGCCGAGCCCGAGCGGGTAGGTCAGGAAAACCAGCAGCAGCGCCGCCGCCGGCAGCATGAAGCCGAAGCCGAGGACATTGCGGCTTTCGGCCAGACGCGACAGGATCGACGGGCGCGGCCGAACCGCAGCGGAATTCACGGCCATGGGTGGCTCCTCGTGAAGTCTGGTTGCATGGCGGTGCAAGCCGCCGCCGAAACCGAGCCGGGCAGCGCGGTCGGCCGCCCGGCTCAGCTGTGGTCAAACGCGATAGTAGCGGTTGGCGCGCTTTTCCGCCTCTTCCATCGCTTCCTGCGGTGTGGCCTGGCCAGTCACGGCCTTGGCGAACATGTCGACCAGAACATAGTCGGCCATGGTGGCGGCCGAGGCGTAGCCGAGCGGCCCGGCATAGCCGTTGGGACGCAGCGTTTCCGAGGCTTTCGCGTAAGCCGCATTGTTCGGATCGGCCTTCCAGACGGGATTGTTGGCGAAGGCTTTGAGCGTCTGGCAACAGTAGCACGCCGAGGAGGTGATCCAGTCCGACATTTGCGGATCCTCGAACATGAACTGCAGATAAGCCTTCGCCGCGTTGGGGTAGGGCGTGTAGTTGAAAATGACGGCCGTGGTCACCTGGAACAGCTCGACGGATTTCCCGACCGGACCGATCGGCATGTTGGTTGTGCGCATGTCCTTGGCGATCTCGGTCAGCTTCGGATCCTTGTCTTTGTTGACCTTGGCGGTGTTGTAGACGGAAATCCCGTTGGCGATGACGCTCACTTCGCCGGCCAGGAAGGCGCGGTTGTTGTTGACGTCGAGCCAGCTCTCGGTCCCGGGAATGAAGGTCTTGTAAAGCTCCTGCGCATATTGGATCGCCTTGACCGTCTCGGGGCTGTTGATCGTGACCTTGCCTTTCTCGTCAACCATCTGGCCGCCATGGCTCCACAGCAGCCAGTGCGCGTAGTTGTTGCCGTCGCCGACGCCATGGCCGTGGGTGAAGCCGGCCGGATGGCCTTTGGCCTTGAGTGCCTTGCACAGCTCGAGGAAGCCGGCCGTGTCCTTCGGAAACTCCGCGAAACCGGCCTCCTTCACCCAGCTTTCCCGGTAGACGATGGCGTTGCCGATGGTGGCCAGAGGCAGGCCGATGAACTTGCCCTCGTGCGCTGCATACTGTTTCGGCCCATCGTACCAGCCGCCATATTTCTTGCCGAGATAATCGCCCAGTTCCGTCACGTCGAGCAGCTTGTCGGGGTACTGGTGCGGATCGTCGAACCAGACAAACATCACGTCCGGACCGGAGCCGACATTGGCGGCGACCGCAGCCTTGGGGCGAATGTCTTCCCAGCTCTCCTTGTCGACGCGGACCTCCACCCCCGTCACTTCGGCAAACCGTTTGGTGTTTTTCAGCCACTGGTCCTCGTCGCCCTGCACGAAAGGCGACCAGCGCAGCAGCCTGAGCTTCGCGCCGTCCTCTGGTTTGTACTTCAAGCCCTCCTGGGCGAAGGCCGGGGAGCCGACGAACCGACTCCCCAAGGCGCCAGCGGCGGCGCCGGCGGTCGTGCGGATCACGTCGCGTCTGGTGAATTTCATGCTCGTTTCCTCCTGTCTTTCCTCGTTGCGTGTCGCTTACCGCTGCGGGGGCTGATCGATGCGCTTGCCGGTTTCGCCGTGAAAGAGATGAACGAGACCAGGCTCGACCGACAACCGGATGGTTTCTCCCGGCGCGAAGGAATGGCGTTCCCGGAAATTGGCCACAACGTCCTCGCCTCCCGCCGTCCGGCCGATGATCTGTACTTCCGAGCCGGTCGGCTCGATGACCACCACGGTGATCGGAATGCCATTGTCGTCCAGCCGCAAATGCTCGGGCCGTATCCCCAGCACGACGGGCTCGCCATTGCCGATGGAGGACAGCCCGGATAAAGGCACCGAAATCCCTCCCTCGCCCTGGAAGCGCGGCGTGCCTTCGGTCAGGATAGTTCCCTTGAGCATGTTCATGGCGGGAGAACCGATGAAGCTTGCGACGAACAGGTTGTTCGGCCGGTCGTAGAGTTCCAGGGGCGGCCCGATCTGCTCGACGATACCGTCATGCATGACCACGATCTTGTCGGCCATGGTCATGGCCTCGATCTGGTCGTGCGTGACATACACGGTCGTGGTCTTCAGCCGTTGGTGCAACTCCTTGATCTCGGCGCGCATCTGCACCCTGAGCTTGGCATCAAGATTGCTGAGCGGCTCATCAAACAGGAACACCTGCGGATCGCGCACGATCGCGCGGCCCATGGCGACGCGTTGACGTTGGCCGCCTGAAAGCTGCCGCGGATAGCGCGACAGCAGAGCAACCAGCCCGAGGATCTCGGCTGCCCGCTTGACGCCTGCATCGCTATGCGTCTTCGGAACACCCTTGAGCATAAGCGAGAACGCCATGTTCTCCGCAACCGTCATATGCGGATAGAGCGCGTAATTCTGGAAGACCATGGCCACGTCGCGTTCCTTCGGAGCAACGTCATTGACGATCCGGCTGCCGATCGAGATATGGCCGCGCGAAATCTTTTCCAGGCCGGCAATCATCCGCAGAAGTGTCGATTTCCCGCAGCCGGACGGTCCGACCAGCGTGACGAACTCGCCGTCTTCTATATCGACGCTGACACCATGCAGGACCTCGGTGGCCCCGAACGATTTGTAGACATCGCCAATCGCGACAGACGCCATCGAACTCCTCCCGATGGTCCCCTGCGAATGTCACGGGGAGCCGTTTCTACCAGGCGTGGTTTGAAACGGATGCCGGCAGTGCGGCAATCCACCACTGGCGTCGGCGACGTCTGCCCCAGATCCCCCTGGGTCACGCGACCTTGAAACCGTAGCGCTACCAATTCCACCTGTAAAGCGGCCATGCACAACCGCAGAACGACGGGTCTATGCCGTAAACCCGCGGCCGAAGGGCGCGGGACACCTATGCCAACGGCGTCTGGTTCCATTTGGCTGGCGCTCGCTCGGGCTGTCCTCACGCTTATTGTATTGCAGTTGGATATTTCCTGCTGACATTCAGGCGTTTCTATAAGCGCTCCACGAAAAGCACGGGCGTAAAACGGGAGCCTGTCAATCCTGCTCAGCCGCTTCGATTGAGGGGGCGCCACCATTTGCCAGCGCCTTCGCTGAGGGGTATTCTTTCACGCAAGAGCCGGCGGTAGGTGTCGTTTCAAAAAGGGCTCCATCGGGTTCAGATCGTCGACGAGGAACACAAACCATCGCGATCAGATGCGTTGAGAGTCGTGGTGTCGCTGGAGATGTCGAAGTTCGGATTGTACCGCCCGCAACTCGAGGCGTCCGTTCTCGATTTCCAGCGTCTTCATCTGCTCGGCGCGATCATTAAGGAGACCCTGCTGGTATCAACGGCGCGTTGCGCGGTCGGACGTTTCCCAGTCGTCGTTGCCTCGTTCCGGCATCCGAGTTGAGGCTCCAAAGCGGGGGCAAGGCCTATAGCTTCTCGCTCGCCGACGGTGACTGGTTCTATTTCGCTGGAGTCTGGCGAAACGCAAAACTGGCTATGGATGTTTTTCTTCAGGTCCTGCGTGGTGAAGCCCAGACGCCGGTAGCGAAACGAGCCTTCGTTGCAGCGGCGATAGAAGCGAAAATCCTACGCAGCGACTGAGGTACGCAGCCTCCCGTTTCGCTCTGGAAGCTGGACTGGCGCTGATCCAGTTTGCCGATTCCTCGCCTACGCCGTTCGTCAACGGCATCAAGACGGCGCGGCAACGGATCGTCGCTCGGCATGATGAAGATCGCCAGAGCTTCCTGCGCAAGCGCTGCTTCTCCAAATCCGACACAGCAAGAATCATCGATACTATGCTGCTTGAGGAAGGCCGGCCGCCGAAATCAATTTTCGACTTCGTACAGGGCATCACGCGGGTCGCGCGCGACAAGTCGTATCAGGTTGATCGTTTGGAGATGGAGGGCAAGGCCAAGAAGCTTCTCGATTTCGCTGCGTGATCCTTCCGACGCCTGGCGTGGAGGACCTCCGCGCGCCGGCCGCACATCTGTCATGTCCATTAATCCCAGCTCCGTCCTCAAAAGCACGAAGACGGCGCCTTTTCTGTCCGGACGGTCATGTGCCGGGAGATGGACCACGCCAACACCCTGGGGCCCTCGGCGTCGTCGTCGCGAAGAGATCAGCAAGCCAAAACCATGGCGGGCATCATCATTTCGACCCATCAAAATCTGCGGCAGGCGGCAGGCGGCCGGCGGCGGCGTGAGGCCTGGAGACAGAGGAGGGAGGGAGTTTCTAGACGGGTTTGGAGGTTCAGGGAGAGGCCCCGGGCCGCCCGTCACGGAGAACCAGACCATGGCAAAGAACGCCATTCAGAAGATCGCGATGAACGCCGCCGAGAATATTCCCTATGACAAGCTAATGCTGTCGCAGAAGAATGTTCGGCGCATCAAGGACGGCGTGTCGATCGAGCAACTGGCCGAAGACATTGGACGGCGGAAGCTGATCCAGAGCCTGAACGTTCGGCCCGTGCTCGACGGCGAGGGCGAGGAGACCGGCACGTTCGAAGTGCCCGCCGGCGGCCGGCGCTATCTCGCACTCGGTATGCTCATCCAGCAGAAGCGCCTGGCCAAGAATGAGCTGATCCCGTGCATCGTCAACCGCAGGCACGAGACGTCGGCCGAAGAAGACTCGCTTGCAGAGAACCTGCGTCGTGCAGACCTTCATCCGCTCGACCAGTTTCGCGCGTTCAAGACACTCAGCGATCAGGGCCTCGATCCGGAAGAGATCGCCGCGCGCTTCTTCGTGTCGCCAGCCACGGTGACGCAGCGCTTGCGGCTGGCATCGGTCTCACCCAAGCTGCTCGACCTCTACGAGAAGGACGAAATCCGGCTCGAACAGATCATGGCCTTCTCGATCTCGGACGATCACGCGCGCCAGGAGCAGGTCTGGGAGCGAATTGCCAGCTCGCACATGCAGGAGCCGTACTACATCAGACGCCTGCTGACGGAGACGACGGTCCGGGCCGATGATCGCCGGGCCGTCTATGTCGGTGCCGGGGCCTATGAGGCGGCCGGCGGCGTCATCCTGCGCGATCTCTTCGAGCAGGATTCCGGCGGCTGGTTCCAGGATGCGGCGCTCCTCGAGCAGCTCGTCTTCGACAAGCTGAAGATGGATGCCGAGGCGATCCGCGCCAAAGGGTGGAAATGGGTCGAGGCGGCGATCAGCTTTCCCTACGGCCATACCTCCGGCATGCGGCGCATCTATGCCGAGGCGGAGGAACTCAGCGCCGGGGAGATCGAACGCTACGATGCGCTGAAGGCCGAATACGACAAGCTGGATGCGGACTATGCCAAGGCCGACGATGCCGACGAAGCGATCGAGGCGAAGCTCGACCAGCTGGGTGCCGAGCTCGATGCGATCGATGATCGTCCCCAAAGCTACGATCCCGCCCACAAGGCCATTGCCGGTGTGTTCGTGACCCTCGCTGCGAATGGTCAGCTTCAAGTCAATGCCGGTTTCGTGCGATCGGAGGACGAGCCGCGGACCGAAACCGGCGACGTCGATGAGGGCGAGGAAGGACGCGCCGACCGCGGAACCCGATCCAGTGGCGACGACTGTGGCGATGGTGTTGTCGTCAACGGCAATCCAGTGAACGACAGCGCTAGTGACGACAGCGAGGACGATGGCATCAAGCCGCTGCCTGATCGACTCGTCTTCGACCTGACCGCGCAGCGGACGCTGGCACTGCGCAACGCACTCGCCGGTGACGTCGACATGGCCTTCGTCGCCGCACTCCACGCCTTCGTCCTGCAGGTCTTCTATCGCTTCGCGCCGGACACCTGCCTTGAGATCAGCCTGAAGAGCGGCAGCTTCAGTCAGGTCGAGGGTCTTGCTGAGACGCCCTGGGCCAAGGAGATCGCCGAGCGGCACGAAGCGTGGGATCGCGATTTGCCCGATGAGGCAGAAGGCCTGTGGGACTTCCTTCTCGGCCTCGACGAAGCAAGCCGCAAGGCGCTGTTGGCGCACTGCGTCTCGCTAACCCTCAATGCGGTGGTCGAACCCTGGAACAGGCGAGCGAAGGCGCTCCAGCATGCAGACATGCTTGGCCGCTCGCTCCAGTTCGACATGGTCAACGCCGGCTGGACGCCTTCGGTCGAGTTCCTCGGGAGGCTCACCAAAGCGCGGATTCTACAGGCTGTCAGTGAAGCTCGTGGCATAGAATCTGCGCAGCTGATCGACCACATGAAGAAGGACAGCATGGCGCGTGAGGCCGCCCGTTTTCTCGAAGGGTCCAACTGGCTTCCAGAGCCGCTGCGCGTTGAGGTCGATGAAATGGCTACCGATTCTGGCGATGCGGTCGCCGACGACATGTCGCACGAGTCAGCTCTCGACGGCGATGCCACCGAGCTGCCGGCCTTCCTCGCCGACGATGCGGATCCGTCCCGCGATGAGCCGGTGACCATCGACGGCGACAAGGCCGACCACCTCCAGACCGCCGAATAATCGGCCTCACGCTCGCACCGGGCCCGGCATTCCGCCGGGCCTTTCCGGCTGTAACTCACTCTCAAGCCCGGGACCGCCATAGCGCGCCCGGGCCCTCCTTTCACGGAGATCGACATGTTCGACTGGAACAGAAGTTGGTCAAATGAACCATCGACCGGGGTGACGCCCCGGCGGACGCCGATGAGAAAGCCAACTCTCCAGAGTTTCGCTCGCCGATGCAACGCTGGATTCGGACAGGTCGAATGGCATAGCGAGTTCAATGTTTACAACGATCAGCCGCCGACTGTGCTTACGCCGCGGATCTTCGCAAACCCGCAGCATGCTCACCGAAAAGGACGATCGCTGGTCACCCCTCACCATAGCGTCATGGTCCAAGACAGCAGCGTCCTTGTCCAATGCATTGTCTGAATCGATTGCCGGCAATCGATTCACGACGTTGATGGAAATTTGAGATGCCGTTCACAGCCATGGAAGGGCTGGGATCTCCTCCTCACCGATCCGCCAGGTCCACTCACCCATCTCCGGTCGGTTCGCGATCATATCCTGCAACGAAGCCTCCAACGCTTCGTCCGCACCGGCCGGGACGACAAAGAGCGCTATCGGCTCGTCGCCGTTCTGGAGCAGAGCGTTGGCGATCGGCTGGTCCGTCTGCAGGTCATATCGCAATCCCTTCACGGTCTTCCCGCGAAGGCGGGCGAGCGCGTCAACGAGCCTCTTTTCCGGCACCGTCTCACGCGGCTGACGGGCCAACCAAGCAATCCGCGCAGGCAGCGGTCGGCCCTCGGGATCCGGCTGCCTTGACGGAACGCGATAGGCATTTCGCATATTCGCTCCGATCAGCAGTATGCTCGGCGCAAGAGGATGGGAGAAAAGTCATGTCCCGAGAGCGTGACGTGCGTATGTGGCGCGAGGCCGGCAAGCTTGCGGAATCTGGCGACTACGAAGGGTGGCAGGTCATCGAATGGGAGCTTCGCAAAAGAGGATTCCCACGCGCCAAGCTATTGCTTGATAACGATCGGATCCGCGACAAATTGGATCAGCTCTGCAAGAGCGCACAGGCGAAACGCGCCTATCCCAACCGGACCTAATGGCCAGAAGCGCCCCCGCCACTGTGATTGGCAATGCGTCCGCGGCATGCGCATTGCGACGAGTCTAACGATCTGCGAAACCAAGAGGCGGCTCTGGTTTCGGCATCGCTTTGCTCAGATCGAAATTGCGAGGCAGCTGAACCTGGGTGTTCGCAATCGCCGTCGTGGTCGTCCTGTCAACCGGTACGATTATCACCATCCGGACCTGTTGTTCAGGCCACAGTGGTTTTCCGAAAAGGAAGAGCACAACGGTAACAACGCAGATCAGGAGAAGCGTTGCAAACGTGTTCGCGATGATCTCACCAGGCAGCATCCGACCTCCAATGAGAGCACCCGCCACTCGGGGACATACAATGACGGGCGCTCAACAACCGACGATGAAGGGACTCATGTTCGCCGGCAGGCATTCAATGAGTGACCGACCCTGATGTTTCGCGCTTGGGACTTTTGCCGTTCAGCACAGGACTTAAGTCGCAATCTCACCGACGGCATGGCCACCTCCAAACGCGATAGAGCTCTCGGATTTGCTTATTTGCTTCATCGGCAGACAGATTTCCGTTGCATTAGCAGTTGATGAAATTTGTCGGAACCTTCGGCCCGTTACGCTGTTCTGGGCGAGGTCAGTGGCGGGAAGGCTCGTTGTGCAAATCCTTACAGCAGAGCAGTCGCGAGCAGCACGAGCCCTCTTGAACTGGTCTCGTGCGCGACTAGCCGGCAGGTCCGACGTTAGCGAAGACACGATCCGCGAATTTGAGAATGGCAACAGGGTTCCGCGTGCCGGCAACCTCGCTCGCATTCGACGAGCTTTGGAAGCAGCAGGTGTGATCTTCACCGCTGAAGGGCTATCGCTGGCCAATCTCTCGGAAGATGCTGTCCGAAGTAATCGGTTCAAGGACGTTGGGCCCCATTCGGCAGAAGCCGGTCGAGCGCAACAACCACAAGGGCGGAATGAAGGGACGAGCCCTACCGATTTGCTTGATCCTTTGCCACGACGTTGAAAAGTACAAGGCTTATCATCGCGCGGCCGATATTTCGACGTTCAGTCAATGCCGGGTCTTGCCGTCAACATCTTTGATGGCCTGGGTCCGGTGGCCGTCGAACTTCGTGGCCCCAGCCATCGCCCTTGGCTGCTCGACCAGCTCCGGCTCAATCGGACGAATGAAGGACAACCGGACGCCGCCAGCGGAGTTAGGCACGTACAAGCACTCCAGCCAACAATTTGCTGATATCGCACAGCCATAAGAGTTCCGTTAGCACTTGCTGAAAAAGCAATGCGGAACATTCCTGCCGCGTCACTGTTTTCCTCACCAGGAGGAACAGCGATGGGCGACCACAAATACAAACGAGATTTCCGGGACCGCGATCGCGTGTCCGCCGACGAGGATTATGAGGTCCGCTACTTCGCCAAGCAGCACCGAATCACGCCCGAGCAGGTTCGGGAACTGATCGGCGAGCATGGCAACGACCGCAAAACCTTGGCGCATGAGGCCAGAAAGCTGCGGGGGTGACGAAGCTTTCCGATTTGGGGCCGACGATCATCGGCAGTCGGCATGGGAAAGAGCCAGCCGACGAGCGCGACCATTTCCACACGTGCCCGGTGTGTGGCCAGGCGGTCGACCGGCGCGACCTCCGACAAGTGCTGTGGCACGAGCAGCCGTGGCATAAGCCGCTTGATTCAGACGCCTAGCGGTCAGCGCTCGTCGCCTGAAATTCGACGATACCGGAAGTGATTTCGAATGTGGTCGTTGAAAAAGCGGCCCTTGGCGAAGGCTGCCCGGAACGCCGCAAAAGTCTCCGGCGGCACACCTTCAAACTCGTAGCGCTTGCCACTGGCGACAAACCACACGGACAAGACACGGCTCTCCGGATCATAGTCTGTTTTGCTTATCGAGGTGGAGGGCATAGACCCTTGCTCTTTTTACGAAACCACGCGCCTGTGCATCAACTTCGCGATTGCATTAACGTTCCTCGGCGCGTTGTTTGGACTACAGCGTTTGGGCGCATTCTCCCCCGGGAGAAGGGCTTGCACAGATCACGGCACGACACCCGTTCGACAAGTGGCGCAACCGCACAAGTACCAAGCGCTTCGTGCACCCAACGATGGGTGAGCGTGCCGGGACCATCGCCGCAGCCGGCGCGCTGGCCCTTCAAGCGGCCATGCAGAACGGCGACAGCCTGCCCGAGTTCAACGTGTCGAACTTGATCGGGCGAAGCCGGAACCGATCATTGGCATCGCCTCCGTCGTCGACGGCGGCACGATCGACGTCCACGGGCAGCGCATCCGCTTCAACGGCATCGATGCGCCGGAGAGCAGGTAATACTGCCATGGCGCCAAGGAATTGAGAATATCCGTGCGGCCGGCGATCGGTAGGAGCGGTCGACGCGTTCCGCCTCGATACCCATGCAGTGCACGTTCGTAACCCGGCCTCACTATTGCCGTTTAGTCGGAGAGTCCCGGCGTGCAGACGGGGCCAGCGGGCGGCATGGATGGTCCAGCATGGCCGGTCACTCGATTGGCACGCTATAGCCACGGCGCCTACGCGGAACAGCAGGCGAAGCCCAAGCGGCAAAGCTCGGCATTCGGATTGGGACATTCCGTCCGACGCTCAAACCGGTAGCGGCGGCATGTCGCCTTCGCCGACCCGCCACACCCAGGAGCCGATCTCCGGTCGCGCGGCCATCATTTCCTCGAGCGACGCTTCGAAGGTCTCGTGCGCTCCGGCCGGAACGACAAAGAGCGCTATCGGCTCGTCCCTGTTCTGGAGCAGTGCGTTGGCGATCGGCTGGTCGGTTTGCAGGTCGTAGCGCAATCCCTTCACGCTTTTCTCGCGAAGGCGGGCGAGCGCGTCGACGAGCCTTTTCTCCGGGATCGTCTCGTAAGGAATCCAGTTCTCGGACACCACCATCAACGCGACCTCCTCGACAATGGCGAGGCCGGCCGCGTTCAGTCCAAACGTCGCGATCGCCATCAAATGTGAACTGGAATCCGCTCCCCACAGTGACAATTCTTTCTCGAAACGTATCTGCAAACGCCGATCCAATGCATTGTCGATGTAAAAGGGAAAGCCGGGCAAATGTCTGATGACAAGTTTCTGACCGGAGCGGGCAGAAACAATCTCTTTCACCTCGCCGACCAGAACCAGTAACTTTCGTGGGCCGGATTTCGGCGGGAGCGCCATGCCGAGAGCCGCATTGCGACGATGTTCGATCGCTTGCCTGTTCTCGGCGCGAAACGGCTCGGGCACGAACAGGATATCCGCGAGGCGTCCGCCCCTCACCGTCATTTGCCCGGCAGCCTCGAGCAGATGCCAGCGGACATTCCACCAATGTCGCTTGCCGGCCCATCTCGATGTCCAGACCGTCAATTCGGCCTCGTGCCAGAGATAATGAAGGAGGCCACGCAGCGACATCCTCCTGGGATCGGCGGTTGCGCTGGCGGAACTTTGCCCCGCAGGCACGGATGCTGCGCGGCTCCCTGTCTTCGACAGGCTGAAGTCCAGTTTGAGGGCCGCCATGCCGCTTTGCGGATCGAGCTGTATCGCGCTGCCCATCAAGGCGCCCAGACCGGACAGCTCGTAAGGCGACTCGTATGAATCGCAGGATGGATCATGCCCGCCGCCGCTGAGCGGCATGCGCTTGATCAGGTGAAGGCCGCCGATGCGGGCGATGTACATCGGGCAGCCCGGCTCGCGGCACAGGCATAGCGGACGCTCGGTGCGGGCATAGGCGTTCGCCAGCGCCGCCTGCAGGTCAGGCGCTCCCTCCTCGTAGACCTCACTGCCAATTCTGAACCGTCGCATCACCTCCGCAGCTCCAGGTCGTCGCCGCATCCCTGTGCGCGCATTCAAGTCATGGCTTTGCGCAGAGTGCAACCCGTTTGGTGCATCAGCGCGAGAGGCAGAGAGGAGCCGGGAGGAGTGCGGCCCGGCTGGCGCGCAGAGAGTGCCGGCGCGGGCGCCACTCCCCTCTCGCGAAGGACATTTCCATGAACATTGCTTCGACCACCTCAACCGTCGCACGTACCGGCGCTTCCGTCTGCGCGCCGATGCACGCCCCCATCAACAACGCTCAGGCGATCTATCAGGCGGCAATGCGGCTTTTGCCCTTCCTCGAACACGGCAAGCCTGTCACCACCGCCGCACTGCGCACCGCCATGACGACAAGTTTTGGCGGCAGCGATGCGCAAGGGTTCTGGGTCTGGAAAGACGCCTATGAGGCGCTCGAAACCGCCCAGGTGCTGTTTCTGCGCCGGTTCGGCCCTGCGATCCTGTCCCGGTCGACCACGCCGCGGGCAACGCTGGCGATGATGAAGCGCATCGCCGAACTTCTTCCCACCCATACGCGACGCTCCGAAGAGAGCCAGGCCATGCAGCAGCTCTCTACGCCCTTGCCGCTGGCCTTCATCACGGCGCGCGCAGCGTCGATCGCATCTTGCGACCTCGTTCTCGAACCCTCGGCCGGCACCGGTCTGCTCGCCGTCCATGCCGAGATGGCGCGCGCCTCGATCACACTCAACGAGCTTGCCGAGACGCGGGCCGATCTCCTCGGCCTGCTGTTTCCCCGGTTCCCCGTCTCGCGCTACGACGCCGCCCATATCGACGATCATCTCGCGCTTTGAGGGAAGGCGATCATGACCGGCTCGGCCTCCGAGCTGGCGCGCCGCCTTGGCGAACACGCCGAGGCAGTGTGCCGCGAATATCTCTCCAACGGCCATCGCTCCGGCAATCACTGGATCGTCGGCGATGTCCGCAACACGCGCGGCCGCTCAATGCATGTGCGGCTGAGGGCAAACGCCAAGGGCCCGGCGGGTAGGTGGGTCGACGAGGCGACATCTGAATTTGGCGATCTGCTCGATGTCATCCGTGAAAGTTGCGGCCTCGTCAACTTCCGTGACATCGCGGATGAAGCGCGTCGCTTTCTATCTATGCCGCCGCCACCGCCCCAAGCTCCTGACGCGCAACGCCAGCCTGCCGCCGCACCCGGCTCGCCTGACGCCGCGCGTCGCCTGTTCGCCATGTCGCAGCCGATCGCCGGCACGTTGGCCGAACGATACCTCGCCGGCCGCGGCATCCTGCTTTCCGCGCATGAGCCCGCGCTGCGCTTCCATCCCGGCTGCTACTACAGGGATCTCGTAACGGGCGAGACGCAGACTCTTCCTGCGCTCATTGCCGCTGTCACCAGCCTCGACGGGCAGATCACCGGCCTACAACGCACCTGGCTTGATCCTTCGGGTCAGGGCAAGGCGCAACTCGCGGATCCACGCCGCTCGCTGGGGGATCTCCTTGGCAACGGCATCTGGCTAGGCCACTTGCCCGGAGCGCCCGTCCCGGTCATGGCCGCGGGCGAGGGGCTCGAGACGATGGCCTCGCTACGGACTGTGATGCCGGTGCTGCCGGTGGCCGCGGCCACCTCGGCCAATCACCTTGCCGGCCTGAGGCTTCCCCCCGGCTGCCGCCGCCTCTACATCGCGGCCGACGCTGACGCCGCCGGCCGGCACGGCATCGAACGTCTCAGCCAGCGCGCAGGCGAGTCAGGAATCCTCGCCCTGGTGTTGCGGCCGCAGCTCGGCGACTTCAACGACGATCTGCGCCATCTCGGCCCAGCTCATCTCGCCGCATGGCTCAGCGATCAGCTCGTCCCGAATGATGCCCGTCTCTTCCTGCCACCAGGATGAACGGGCGGGGCCGGCAGGCGGGCACGGTCGGCGTCACCGGAAGCCTTGCAGGCATGGCGACGGTCCGCCGGAGAGGCTGCGCCCGCGGCCTGCCCGAGAGGCGACCCCTGCCACCCCCCGGTCACGGCCGCAACGGCTGCGCCGTCCTCCGCTCGCGCTTCGGCCTTCGGTGCGGCCCGGCCCGCGGCGCGGCCGGGATGCGCTGTCAGGCCGCGATAGGCGCGGCCACAACCGACGGAGACACGCCATGACCTACGAGCTTCCTTT
Organism: Mesorhizobium sp. M0276; assembly: GCF_040321755.1. Lineage (NCBI taxonomy): Bacteria > Pseudomonadati > Pseudomonadota > Alphaproteobacteria > Hyphomicrobiales > Phyllobacteriaceae > Mesorhizobium > Mesorhizobium sp. M0276. The sequence goes on from NZ_JAMYSC010000042.1 coordinate 50,023, forward strand.
CGACTCCTACGAGCCCTTCCACGCGTCCTCGCCGACCGACCGCGTCATCCTCGAACTGCAGATGTACGGCTATCGCCCGCATCAGGACGATCCCGACCCTCGGCCCCTTCCCGACGACGAGGTGATCCGGGCCGGCCTCGCCGGGATCGTCGAGACCTTTGCGGGCATGCTCGGCGATACCAGGCTCGAACCCGATCTTGACGACCTGCTCTGGTCCTTCGCAAACGTCTTCCACCGCGCCGCCGAGCGCATTGCCCGCAACCTCGACCGCAATGAGGAGGCCCAGCGCTTGAGCCAGCAGGAGCAGGACGGCTCGGAGGTGAAGTCCGTCGAGCTGGAACGGCTGACCGCGGAAGGCATCACCTATATCGAGCGCCGCAACGTGCTGGAAATCATGCGCGATGAGGCCGCCGACCTCTACGAGGCACAAACAGGATCGGCATGGCGGCCGCGCACCGGCTCCAAGGTCTCCCACCAGGCGATGACCGCGTCGGTGATCGACTCGAGAGACTTCCTCGCCGCCCGCCGCCATGCCGAAACCGAGGTGCTGGTGCCTGCCGGCACCAAGATCGCGTTCGCCGGCGGCCTCGACTGCAACGATCACGACCGGATCTGGGAGGCGCTCGACAAGGCCCGCGAGAAGCATCCCGACATGGTCCTGCTCCACGGCGGCAGCCCGCGCGGCGCCGAACGTATCGCCGCCTGCTGGGCCGAGAACCGTAAGGTCACCCAGATCGCCTTCAAGCCGGACTGGAACCGGCACGCCAAGGCGGCTCCGTTCCGCCGCAACGACCAGCTTCTCTCGGTGGTGCCCTATGGCCTGATCGTCTTTCCCGGCTCCGGCATCACCGACAACCTCGCCGACAAGGCCCGTCGGCTCGGCATTCCCGTCTGGCGGTTCGCGGAGGGCGGCGCGTGAGCGCCCTTTTCTTCCAAATCCAGAAAATCTGGATAATTCTGGATAATATAGAGATCGAAAAGGAGTCCAGCCATGCGTCAGTTCACGACGGGGGATCTCAACAAGCAGGTTGGCGACGTCACCGACGTTGCCAGCCGCGAACCCGTTATTCTTACCAAGCACCGGAAACCCCGGTTCGTGCTGATGAGTTACGAGCACTACGAACGGATGCGCATCGGCGGCGATCCCCGCCGCGCATACCGTGTCTCCGAGATGCCGGAGGAACACACGGAAGTCTTCGCCGCCGAGATCGACCGGCTAGCGCGCGGCGAAGGATACGATGATGAGCGGTAGATTTCTGCCCGGTCAGGTGATACCCGTATCTTTGGGCATGGCAACACGAGCGCGGCGAAACGGAAGGCCGCAAAAGCCGGCCGACCTGCGTGGTCATTGCTGTCCGCAGCGCAAGAGACGGCCTGACCCATCTCGCGCTCCTGGCGATAACCACCTAGCCACCGCCCGCCGATCGAGTCGGCTTGGAAGTCTCTGCTATCGAGTGCCGCCGCGCCGGTCTGACCGATCTCAAGCGCTGTTGGATCGTGGTTGACGAATACAACTACGATATTGCCGAACTGGTACATCGAATCCGACGGTAAGCCCCTCGGTCGTTTCAGCAACGCATTCATGATGAAGATCGCAGGCGCCTTTATCGAAGCGCGCAGCGAGGGCCGCCGCGTCAGCCGTCTGGATTGACGTTCTCTTTCGCGGCAGGGAGCATACCTCGGATCGGATCAGTCCGCCGTTTCCGCATGCCTGTACGCCGGTCGCAGGAACAGGAATGTTCGTCGCGCAAATCCGGTGTCATGCTGCTTTGCGCCGACGTATTCAATTCCAGCACAGGAACACAGCATGACCGCCGCCGCAAATAGGAAGATATCCGTCTCGATGCGGTTTCGTCGCGATGATCTCACCATCATCGACCGCGGTGCTGAGCTGCTCGGCCTGTCGCGCGCGGAGTTCATGCGGCGCGCAGCACTCCACGAGGCGCGGGCCGCCATCCTCAACGAAACCGTCATCCGCGTGTTCCCGGAAGCCTATGACGCCTTCATGCAGGCGATCACAGCCCCGGCCGCTCCGTCCCCGCCGAAGGCGGCCGAGCGGCTGCGTCGGTCCCCGCCCTGGGACCGCTAGGTGGCGCTTTCAGGCATCGAACTCCTCGACGACGCGCACCGCGTCGACAGCTTCGATTGCGGCAAGCCGGCGCTCAACGCTGCTGGCCGACTTCGCGCGAACGAACCAGGCCCGCGGGTTTACCCGCGTCCTGGTCATTCACGACGAGGGAACAGTCGTCGGCTACTACGGCCTCGCGCCGGGCCAGAGTGAGAGGGCGGCCGGCGCGGGGCGGGGACGCTGCAGAGAAGGGAAGTCACCATGTCGATGATATTCATAGGCGGATCACGCGAGATATTCGAGCTGCCAGAACCTGCCATCACTCGCATCGGCGCAATCGTTGCTGCCGAGCACGGCGTGCTGATTGGCGACGCGCCCGGAGCCGATGCCGAGGCGCAGGGCTTGCTCGCTGGCTACGGCTACGAACATGTCGGGGTCTTCCATGCCGGCAAGGAACCCCCTGGGCGACTGGGCCGCCTACCATGTCCCGTCACCTGAAGGCACCTCATGGATCTTGGTACGACGCCGCCAAAGACCGGGAGATGGCGCGGCGCGCCGACTTTGGGATGATGGTCTGGGACGGCGCATCACCCGAGACGGCCGTCAACATGCTTCGGCTCGCCATCGCGAACAAGCGGTGCGTCATTTACGATCTGGCCAAGGGTAGCATGGCGACCACTTACAATGTGAGAGACTGGTGCGCCATGCTTCATCACGCCGGTCTGGACATTCGCCGCCAGGCCGAAGCCCGCATGACGGCGGACGAGCGTCTGGCGTTGCCGGGATGATGTACGCGTGGTCTCGCCGACAGCCGGCGGGTCCGATCCGATATGCTTGATCCGGCCCGCGCCCCCAACTTCACCAGTATGAACGGCCGGAGCCGGCCCCTTTTGAAACCGGCCCTCGCGCCGAGCCGCGGGCGTTGCGCAGGATGATCATCTTGACGCTTCTCGCCTCTGAAACGGGTGCAAGCGTGCCGAACAACATCCTGGCTTGCCGGGTCATCCAACCTGACTGCGCGGTATCGTCCCCGAGGGGGCGTGAAGGCCGCTGCCAGCCGGCTCCGATCTCGAAACCACTCTGCCGCGAGACCGAACATGCAAGGCGGCCACGCGCCGGGCTGCTGTTCGATGTGTTGGCGATGCCGACGACATGACCCGAGAGGCTGCAGCCTGGTCCTGCGATCCGGCAGCGTTGCGTCGGCGGTCTGGCGATGGCGGCCTGAGTTCTTTTCCTTCGGTCGCATCCGGGGCCATTCCCGTTTCATGTCGCCTTTGTAGACGACCGCCTGCTTTGTGCGGTCAACCCCCGTTGGGGGTACACTCGGCGAATATTCAGGAAAATTCGATTTCTGTTTTTGTCTGCGGGCAGGCGAAGGGCCTGCCCGCTATTTTTCGGCAAATAGAATTTTCCAGAATTTTCACCGAGATGACCGCAGCAGGACGGTCCTCTCCTTTGGCGCCATCGGGAATGGTCCCGATGCAACCGAAGGAGAACCACCATGGCCACCACGATCGCAAACCTCACCACCAAAGCCGACGGCTCGATGGAAGGCGTCTTTGCCACGCTGCGGGTCAACGCCCCGATCACCCTCATCCCGAACACCAACAAGTCGCGCGAGGACGCACCGGACTACCGGATCGTCAACAAGCGCACGGGCTTCGAGATCGGAGCCGGCTGGCACCGCATCTCCCAGCGTTCGGGCGAGGAATACCTCTCAGTCAAGCTGGAAGCTCCTGAGATCGGCGTCATCTTCGGCAACCTCGCACCCGCCCCGGGCGGCGAGGAAAACAAGAAGGTCATCCTCTGGAACAACCCCCAGTGAGGCATCGGTGGCCGGCCCCGCAAGGGGCCGGCTCCCCCCCGGCAAAAGGAAGTTGCTATGAGCCGCTACACCATCACTGTCACTGTCACCGTCACCGGAAAAGTCCGCTCGGATCCAGACGCTGTCATCGGTTACGACCCACCGCTTCGGACCTACTCCCTGCAAGCGTTCCTGCACGAAGAAACCGACGAGCCCGCGCTCTGGCTCGGCACCCACGATCGCGCGTTCGAAGCACTTGAGGATATTCGCCATGCAGCCATCTCACACGGCTACGACTTCATGGCGCTGTCGCCCAAACTGGCCGCAAAGCTGGTCGACGACAAAGCGGCAGCCAGCGGGCGTCCGGTGCGAGACACAATCCTCGGCGAGGTGCTGAAACACCTCAACCAACCCAAGTAGGCAACACGTCTCAGGGCCCGCGACGGAGTGTTTCCGTTGCGGGCCTTTTTTTTGCGCGTCGCAAAGAGCCACGAACATCACCCGTCACAGCATGCGACAGCGACTCCATACCGCCGATTATTCCTTTGGCAGTTTGTGCTTATGAACGCGGATATAATCCTGCACGGCCTTTCGCAGCAGTTCGGTCATGCTGTGCCCGTTGCTGATCGCCAGTAACTTGAACTGGCGCTGCTCCGCAGCCGTCAGGTAGTAACCACAGCGGATCATCTCCTCCTCGCGAATCTTCTTTCCGGCAATGGGGTCCCTTTTCTGACCCTGCCGCAGCAGCTTGCGGAAATCGGGCCCGACTGCCGGGGATGGCGTTGCCGGTTCCTGCATCTGTGGCGTAGCTTGCTCCTTGATCCCTGATGGCTCGGCCTTCTGTGGGATGAACATGCTGGGCAGCGCCGGCGGCTGCGTGGAGATCGCCTTCATCATGCGGGCTTTCTTGTCGTCACCGGGTTTCGGTGCGGCTTCTTCACTCATGCCGCGTTCCTTGTGGCTTCGATGAAGGTTTGCAGAAGGTCGTCGAAGACGCCTTCGCTCTCGGCAATCGCCTTCGCGTCAGGCACCTCGGGGCTGTAAAGGGTCTGCCCGGTCTGAAGGTCGCGGTAGGCAACGCGATTGTGCAGGACGTGTCCTGCAATGGGCGTGCCGTTGGCCTGGATGATGGCGCGCAGTTCGGTCAGGGCTCGCGCCCTGCCATCGATGATGGTCTGCTTGGTCAGCACGAATATCGCAGGCAGCGGTCTACCCCGGCTCTCGACCGCCAGCGGGATGTAGTGGTCGGTGATCTGGATGGCGGCGGTGACATCGTCGAGGGCAAAATAGACCGGCACGACGACAATATCGGCGGCGAAGAGCCCGGCCATGAGGTTATCGTTTGTGGTGCCCTCCGTATCGATCAAGACGACCGAGCGTTCACCGTTGTGAGTGGCGGCCGCGCGAAGGATTTCCTGCGGTGTCATCGCGCTCACCATCTGGAGCCTGTCAGGACGATTGCCAGCTTCGCCCAGCATCTGGAACCAGCGGTTCATGTTCTGCCGCCGGTCGCCGTCGATAAGAGCGACCGAGTACGCCCTATGCAGCGCGACGGATGCGAGGGTGCGCAGCATCGTCGATTTGCCAGTGCCGCCCTTTGGGATCGCAGCGCAGATGATCATGGGGGCCTCCTTCCGGCGTTGTCTCCTTGTTTCCATGTCAACCTGGAAACAAGTCATCATGGACACATGAAACGAAATCACGGTCGCAACATGGTGACATTGTCGACGGGGAAGACTGGTTTGGCAACCCAGGCGCGCATCGATAAGGGCTCGCTAAAGGGGCAGTTTTTGCGCAGCTGCTGTCTTCAGGAGAGAAGGGGTCCAGCGGCCCAATCCGACTGCGCATTTCCGACTAAGCTTTTCGGCTGCGCATCAGAGGGCCCTTGTTTCCATGTTAACATGGAAACAAGTCGTCAACGTATCATAGACACATCGCATCAAATCACGATGGAAACATTTCGCCCGCCTCGCGCCGCTGACAACTGGCTAGGAGAGAAAACGCGCGACTGAAATTGTCATTCCTCCGTTTTCCTATTGGCCGTTTTCCTATTGGCAGGATAGCCTGTTTTGTGATACACACAAAACAGGCGGCGCGGCCCCGGCGGGCCTTAGCGCCCGCAAGCGGGCTTGAGAGATGGATGCAGACGCCCAGAAAGCAGCGGTCAAGAGCGCGTCACGGCGCTATGGCGAGGTGACGCACATCCGGTTTTCGGCTGACGAGCTGGCCAGCCTTAAAGCCATTGCGGAGCGGGACGGCGTGACCGTCAGCGAGGTCGTGCGGCGTCTCGCGCGGGCAGAGACCGGGCATCTGCCTATCGCGTCAGAGGCGTTGCGGCCGGCGATCGTGGAGATGACCGATCAGCTGCGGCGCGTCGGCATCAATTTCAATCAGGCCGTGCGCGCCATGAACGACGGCCGAGTTGCCCATGATGAGGATCTTGAGCAGGCGCTGATCGCCGTTGGCGACCTCGTGCGGCAGTTCCGCGAGGAACTGAAGGCGATGACCGTCAGGCCCCGCAAGTCGAGGGAGGCCAAGCCATGAGCGGTGGTCTTGCTGGCTACGCGGCCGAAATCGAACGCTATCTGCGGGGCGAATCGGGAGCCAAGCGCGAGGACCTGGACAACGACGAGTCTCTGACGAGCGCCCGACGCGAGGCCGATGAATTCCAGGCGATGAAGAGTTATGAGCGGACCGGTGGCGGCGGACGCCTCGGGCAAGGACAAGCCGGCTCGCCGGCAGGTGGCGGCAGAAACGCCCCTCGTTCGTCGGCGGGAGGGACAGGGGTGGCGGGGAGCTCCATGTCCAGCAGGGCAGCGAAGTCCACTGCTGCTGCGAGTTCGCCCAAGGCCGCTAGCGCGCCGATCATGGTCTATGGCGCCACGCTCGCCGGTTTCCGGCCGGAAGAGGAGGAGGAAGACTGGAAGCGGCGCGGCGGCGGCGGCCGTAGCGGTGCAGCACGAGCGACGGGGGCGGGCTATCAGGCGCGGGCCGTGGCGGCACGGGCAGGCTATGCGGCGGGCGCGCAGCCTGCTGTGTTCAAGGTCATGCCCAATCCACCATCGACCAAGGAAGCCGCCGCTCGGCTGCTCAATTACATCGGAAAGCGCGACGACGAAAAAGGCGAGAAACACGACATCGAGATTTTTGACGAGGACGGGCAGGTCCTGGCGACAGGCGGCGCACGAAAGGCGTTCCTGGCGACATTTTGCGAAACGTTCGAACCGCCCCTGGAAAATACCAATTTTCTGGAGGTTCGTTTCGAGCTCGCCAGCGAGGTCACCGATGCCGCCTTGAGCGAGGCGCTGACCAAGGCCTTCGGTGCAAAACCGTTCATCTATGCACGGGATGGTCAGGCGGTGGAGGTTTACGCGCACAGCGATGAGCGGGCGGGATCACTTGCGAGAGTCCTGGCCGGCGGTCGGGAAAATTCGCGCAGCAAGGCGCTCGGCAAGATCGAGGCGCGCTTGTCTGAAGCGATGGGCGCGGCGGGGGTGGAAGCCAAGGCAGAGGTAACGGCGGCCGTGAGCCGTGAACCCAAAGCGAAATATTTCCTGCAGAAGTTCATTCGCACCCACAACCAGGTCCGCCACGCAAATGGTGAGCCTGTCCTTGGGGCGAAGAATGCCACGAAGGCGGCGGCTTCAGTCTACGAACAATGGCGCCCGCAGTTTTCGGGGCGTGAGCGCCGCAATGCCTATCACCTGCTTTTCTCGGCAAGAGCCGGCACCGATGCCAACGCTGTCATGGCCGCAGCGCGCGCCGTACTCGAGGAGCGCGCGCCAGGATACAAGTTCGTCGTGGCGCATCACAACGACACCAAGCACGTCCATGTCCATGCGATGGTGCAGGCACGGTCAGCCGACGGGGAGCGCCTGAAATTCTACAAGCCAGATCTCGCGGCCTGGCGCGAGACCTTTGCAGAAAAAGCACGCGAGAACGGCATTGCGATGGTGGCGACGCGGCGCATGGATCATGCGATGACGCGGCCATTCACGAAGGAGCATGCCGGAGCCTACAGCCGCGCCCAGAGCGATCCGCGCTACCAGGTCAGCGCCAGGACGATCGAGCGAGTGGAGGCCAAGCGGCAACGCCGTTTGGATGGACAATCCCTTGTCGTGAACGGCGATGCAATCGCTGCCGCATGGCAAAAGACTGTGACGACGATGCGGACCGCGGGCGTAGTCGGTCAGGCTCTCATGGCAGCGGAGTCGATCGGCAATAATTTTCTGGGGTTCCGTCGCGATCGGACAGGTGAGGGGCAACCAGGTCCTGCCGCGGGTCGCGGAGCTGATCAATCGGGGCAGAAGTCTTTTCTGTCCCATCCTGGTATGAGAGAATTGAATGCACTGATAGGAGATTTGGATATGGCGCAAACCCCCTTGGAAATGCGGCGTCAGATGGCCCGCGTCAATCAGGCTTTGGACAACATGCGCGAGACGCTGCCGCCGGCGCATCAAGGACAGTTCGAACAGTATCGTGAAGAGGTCAACGACAAGATGCACGACCGTCTGGCGCGGCTGCAATTCGAGCGACAGCAACAGCGTCGTGGTGGTGGCGGTGGCGAGCCGATCCCCGAGCGTGAGGCGCGAGGGCGAGACCTTCCAACGCGGGACGATCCCCGCGAGCCGAAGCAGCCGCGCACCGGCACCGAGCAGGAGAAGGTAAGAGCCAAGCAGAAGGACGCCAAAAAGCAGAAGGCTCAGCAGGCTGAAGAGCAGGATCGCAAGACCCAGCGCTCAAACGACAACGATTACGAGCGTTGAGCAAGGGCCAACCTAGTGTCCTCGCGCGGCGGTCTATCAAAACAACGCACTCATCATAGAATGATCAGTTCGATGGCAGCAAAACGCCTTCGTTTCTGCCGTTCAGGGTGACGATCCAGATGCTCCAAAGCATACGTCTGCTGTTCGCTGCGAGCTCCCCGTCTTCAGTGACCCGCCTCCATCAGATGCAGCGTATTCGTGTCTGCTAT
>NZ_JAMYSC010000043.1:0-50112 GCF_040321755.1 Mesorhizobium sp. M0276
CCCAGCTAAACACGGGGGCTGCGCGGCGGACACGCCGACGTCACCGCGATGCCACGCCATTTTGCAGAACTTGACGCACACAACTTGAATCAGATCGCGGGGTCTCACAGGCTGCAGTTCCTAGGATACCTCCTGGAGATGGCGTATATCGAGTCGTACGACATGGTCCGCAAAGAGCGCTCCCACCGTCAAAGCAAGGCCATAGATCAGGGATAGCCCTGCTGAACTGAGCGCTGCGGCAGCTTCAAATCTCACTCGGCACTTCTATTTCCGCAAAAAAGACGCGCAGTGCTCCAGCGCGTTCACGGGCGGTTGGACTGCAAAAACCAGTTGGAATATCTGACAGCGCGGCAGGATCACGATTTGCCCTCCAGTGCGCGAGCAACGACATGGATTCGATCTACTTGTTTCGAGAAATGGTCGGACTGTTTCGCACAACTGACATCAGTTTCGGTTGAGTGGATTCGAGTGGGTCTAGTGGCCCCTCACTGAGGCCCTATGCGAAACCATAGGCCAGCGGATAATCCAAAAAGTCGTGTGACACGCCAATTGCATCGAGGAGGATTCGCGTTGCCCTTGTACAAGCCAATGCTTCGCCACCTGAAAACGCGCGAACTGTTCGGAGCCATTGACCGGGTGCCGGCTCTTGGCATGCTGGTAAGTGAGCGGACCTTCGAGGTACTAAATCCTTCGACCGGCGAAGTGCTGGCGGAACTGGCCGACATGGGTGTCGAGGAGACGCGCGCGGCGATTGACAAAGCTTATGTGGCGCAACCTGAATGGGCCGCACTGACCGCGCGCGAGCGCAGCGACATCCTCTGGCGTTGGCACCAACTGATCGTCGACCACACTGACGATCTTGCAGCGATTCTCACTGCGGAAATGGGCAAGCCGATAGCCGAAGCGAAGTCTGAGGTGGCGCATGCGGCCGCGTATCTGCAATGGTACGCCGAAGAGGCTAATCGCATCTATGGTGAGACGATCTCGCCGCCCTCTACAGACCGTCGCATGCTGGTGATCAAACAGCCGATCGGCGTCGTTGGAACGATCACGCCCTGGAACTTCCCCGCCTCAATGGTTGCGCGCAAGATCTCGCCGGCTCTCGCTGCCGGCTGCACGATCGTGCTCAAACCGGCTGAACAGACGCCGCTGGTGGCGGGTGCAATGTTTGCTCTGGCCCACCTTGCCGGGTTTCCGGAAGGCGTCGTCAACCTGATCTATGCGTGCGAGGGTGATACGGTCGGCCGCGAACTCTGCTCCAACCCCAAGGTCCGCAAGATCAGTTTCACCGGTTCGACCGAGGTCGGCCGATTGCTCATGCGCCAGTGCTCGGACCAGATAAAGAAAGTCAGTCTAGAGTTGGGTGGCAATGCGCCTTTCATCGTCTTTGATGATGCCGACGTCGATGCTGCCGTCGACGGCGCGATCCAGGCCAAGTTCCGCAATGCCGGCCAGACCTGCGTTTCCGCCAACCGGCTTTACGTCCAGTCGGGCGTTCATGACGAATTCGTCGCCAAATTCGTGGAGCGTGTCCGTGAGCTTCAGGTCGGCGACGGCTTCGATCCAGGTGTCGCCATCGGTCCGCTGATCGACGGGCATGCACTGGCCAAGATCGAACTTCACATTGCCGATGCCTTGGCCAAAGGTGGCGCGATCCGATGTGGCGGCGGCCGGATCGGCAGCGGTGGCAACTTTTTCCAGCCGACGATCCTCAGCAACGTCTCAAGGGAAATGATCGTGGCGCAAGAAGAGACCTTTGGACCCTTGGCGCCGATCATTCGCTTTGACGATGCTGATCAGGCCGTGCGTGAGGCCAACGATACGATATACGGCCTCGCCGCCTACTTCTATGCTTCGAACCTGAAGCGTGTCTGGCGTGTGGCCGAGGCGCTGGAATACGGCATGGTGGGGATCAACACGGGACGCATGTCCTCAGAAGCCGCGCCTTTCGGTGGCATCAAACAGTCCGGCATCGGGCGGGAAGGTTCCCGCCACGGCCTCGAAGACTATCTTGAAATGAAGTACCTCTGCATGGGCGGCATCTGAGGCAGCGGGCGGCGACTGCCGCGATGAAGGCCAGCGGTCGGCCGGACGCCACGGAATGGACCCCACAGTTTTCAGATTCGCGGAACAATCCACACCCAGTCTGCCTCATAAAGGGCCACGGTTTTCCGCCTATTTTTTGGTGGTCGAACGTCGTCAATTGCCTTCGTCACTGTGGCGGAACGCGGCGCGATAGCCGGTTAGCAACAAGCTTTGGGCGTCATTTCTCTCTGGCGGAATAGACCTCTTCCGACAAAAGCCTGACCTTTGCCAGTCTTCTACGAGCCAGCGTTCGCGCCAAAAGTTCAAAGCCGCGTCCGTAACATTCAACAATGAAAGCCAGCGTTATCAGGTCGAGCAGAAAGTCGTCTATCGCATGCGTGAGCGCATCAGACCTTTGTTCGAATCGAAGTAGCAGGGCGCGCGCCTCTTCGATCGCGGCCTGGCAATCGTCTGCGTCTATCAGGGAATTGAGCCTGTCAAAGATCTGCAAGCGTCCTCACTTTTCGAAAGCCACACTCAGCATCGAATGCCGCTGATGAGTGAGTTCCAACAAAAAAACAGGGTCGCGTTTCGCGAAAAAATCTCGGCAGCGGCGTCGATCAAGCATGGCGCCTCCAATGCCATGTGAATCCCGGCTCACCAAGATGTGGTCGAAGCGAGTGAGCCGGCCCATTTCTGCGTCTCGGCCGCCTAACCATTGGTCAGGAGGAACTGTGGCCACATTTGTCGGGCAAATGGGTTCCATCTATTCTTCTAGCCGCCACGGTTCAGCCTAGATTACATGGGAAGCGACAATAACGGAAAGCAAAGGTTCGCAAAATGAGTAGGGTGGCTGGATCAAACGAAGATTTGGCTGCACCAACGACCTTTGGGCCACTTCTGCAGCCCACCTTTCGTTCGATCTGGCTCGCGACGCAGGTTTCAAGCCTCGGCTGGTTGATGCAGACTGTTGCCATCAGCTGGCTGATGGCAACGATCTCGACTTCCGATCTGATGGTTGCGTTGGTGCAGGCTTCATCGAACCTGCCCGCTTTCGTCTTGTCCGTCTTTGCCGGGGCTCTCGCCGACAATTTCAGCCGGCGCCGGGTCATGTTCGCCGGTCGGTGCCTTATGGTGATTGCGTCCGCGATGCTGACCGCGTCCGTGGCGCTGGGCTTTGTCAGTCCGTGGATGATCCTCGGCTTCAGCTTCTTGATCGCAAGCGGCGGTGCTCTCAATGATCCGGCCTGGCAAGCGTTGGTTGGCGATATCGTGGATCGACGAGATGTTCCCGCTGCCGTCACCCTGCTTTCTGTTGGCTTCAACACCGTCCGGACTGTGGGTCCGGCGCTCGGCGGCATTGTGGTTGCCTCATTTGGCCTTATGGCGGCATTCGCGGTGACCACGCTCACCTATTTCGCACCCTTGGCCACTATTTGGCGCTGCAAGTGGAAGATTCGTTCTTCCCCTCTTCCGCGCGAGTCGATGAGGACGGCCATCTATGACGGGCTGCGCTTCACGGCGATGTCATCGGAGATCAAGGCAGCGATCGCGCGCGGAACCCTCTTTGGCCTGGCGAGCATCGCCATACTCGCGCTGCTGCCGGTGGTTGTCCGCGACCAGCTGGGTGGAGGCCCGCTTGCCTATGGCGCGCTCATGGCCGGCTTCGGGGCCGGTGCCGTCTTCGCCGGCCTCTCCAACAGCCTGTTCAGACGGAGCTTGTCGCAAGAAAGGCTGATGAGGCTCTCCTGCGTCGCCTGCGCGGCGTGCTCCCTTTCACTTGCACTGACCTCTTCAATTGCGGTGGCGGCAATTGCACTCGCCTTGGGCGGCGCCGGCTGGGTCACCGCCTGGTCCGGGGTTGGTGTGAGCGTGCAGCTGGCGAGCCCGCGCTGGGTCGTGGGGCGCACCATCTCGATCTACTATGCTTTGATAGACGGCGGCATCGCGCTCGGCAGCTGGGTGTGGGGCACGGTGGCCGAAAACCATTCGTTGACCTGGGCGCTGGAGGGCTCCGCTGGAGCCCTGCTGCTCGTCGCTGCAGCCGGCGTTCTCTTTCCTCTTCGAGAGCGCCGCGACTCCGAGCCCGATCCCTTGGAGGAATTCGATGCCCCAGCTGTCGCTCTCAATCTGAAGCCGAGGAGCGGCCCGATCGTGGTCAAGATCGAATATCTGATAGCCGAGAGAAATCTCGAGGCCTTCCTCGACCTCATGCGGCAGCGGCGCCATGTACACAGCCGCGTCGGTGCTCGGAACTGGACGCTCCAGCGCAACCTGCAGAAGCCTACGCATTGGACAGAAACGTTCCGCACGCCGACCTGGACGGACTACCTTCGCCTCAATCATCGTCTGACGGAAGTGGATAAGGAACTGGGCGATCGTGTCTTCCAGTTGCACGCGGGAGAGGAAGCGCCTCAAATGACACTTTCCATCGAGCGGCCGACAAGCTCGGCCCGCAAGCCCGAGCACTCAGCTTTTCGCCATCCCCGTCATTGAAGCCCGGCCGGCACAGAAAACGCGATTCTTGTCTATCGCGCTCAAACCGGTGCGGGAGACGGACAATCCACCAAAATTCGATGATGGGTGGCAGAGAAGAACCCCAGGCTGAGAGTGCGACCGATCGGTCCCCACGGTGAAGCGGAGCCTGGGGCTACAGCGGCACGCGACTATTGCCGCGTGTCACCTTTTGAATTTAAAGTCTTCCTCAGTCCGCCTCGCTGATCCGGGCCAACGCTATCTTGAGGTTGGCATTTTGTCCCGCCAGCTCGCTGAGACGATCGCGTTCGGCGGCGACCACATCCGGACTGGCGTTGGCAACGATACACCCGCGCGGAGCGTGCTGTTGCTGGAAGCAGGAAGGCATGATCGGCCAAAGCCGGGAGAGGTGCTGCCGGCAGTAGCGAATGGGCTGCTGCGTCAGCTTGGTGTCTGGACGCCGTTCGCCGAGGCCGGCTTCGTTGAAAATCGTGCGCTTGTTTCGGTGTGGGCCGATGAAGTTCCCAGCGAGCGGCACGGCATGTTTTCCGCTTACGGTGCCGGCTGGCAGCTCGACCGGACGCGATTCGACCGGCTGATGGTGCAGGCGGCCAAGGCGGCAGGTGTGGACACGCGGTTTGGCTCGGCCGTGGGTTCGGCAGTGCGCGACGATCAAGGCTGGCTGCTCAAGCTGGCCGATGAAGCTATCGTTGCCCGCGCCGTGGTTTGGGCGACCGGTCCAGTTGGAGGCTGGCGCGATGTTTCGGCGCCAAGCTCACTATGCACGGACATCTTGCCGCCTACACACGCTTTTTCGACCGCGCACCGGGCGATTGCAGCATGGTCGTCGAGGCGCGTCCCGAAGGCTGGTGGTACAGCGCCGACTTGCGCGTGCCTCACCGATCCGGATCTGGGCAGCGAACTGCGCAAAGCCGGACATTGGTACCGCGCTTTAGCCGCAACGCAGTCCGTCGCGCCGCTCGTGCCGCCCAACGCAATCGAGACCGCCAGCATGATCAAGGCGGCGGGAACCGCAACGATCGATCCCGCCGCCGGTAACCGCTGGGTCGCGGCGGGCGACTGCCTGTTCTGTGCCGATCCACTGTCATCACGCGGGATCGTGCATGCACTCCGCTCAGGGATCCTGGCGGCCTACGCGGCATCGGACATGCTGGACGGGCGTGGCGATTCGCCTGCGCGCTATGCAAAATCGCCACACGCGGCTTTGCCGATTAGCTCCCGGCGCTGGCTGCCCACTATGCAGCCGCCGCGCGACGGGACACGCCTTTCTCGCAGCGGCGGCGCAGCCATGTCTTCCACGCGTCTAGCATCGAAGGAGGGAGGTCAGAGGTGGTCTCGGGACGGGGTGCTCGGCATTTATGAAGCGACCGAGCGCCAGCGAGTGGTCGTCGGCGGGCTCGATGGCGGCATCAGGTCAGGGAACTCGGCCTCCATGATCATCTCCGATTTAATTCAAATTTTTCTGTATATATTGACGATTGCACTACCTTCACCTCGTAGACGGCAATGCGGGCGGGTAGAGAGGGTTCTATGATATGACAAGCGATTTTTCCGCCGCCCGAGTGCATTTAGATCGAGCGTATGACTACCTTTGTGGGGATGACCCGATGAGTCAAAGGGGCCGCGAAGCCTTGGACCTGCTAATTGAGGCGGTTGCCGTCGAAGAGTTCAAGCAGCCACGCCAAAGCGCTGAGGTGCTAAGGTTTCCGATCAGGCGCCGCTGCTGAGGTAATCTCCACGGCCGCCATGTAGCCTCGCGGGTGAGGCGCTCACGGCAGGGACTCGCCGCCCCGTGAGGGCCGGGAACGAACGCATTGGCAAACGGAAAGCCCACTTGCCAGACCAGCGCCCGGCCGGCGTGGCAAGTAGGCCGGCGGTTCCAAGCGGAGACATTGATGCCGGACTATGTCGTGCTTTGCATCGCATTAAGCTGCTGCGGGATATACGTAACGCCATCCCTAAACACATCGAATGCGGCAGCGACAGCGCGAATCCCAAAGCGATGCTCCCGCCGTACGCGGACAAAGCCGTTTTCGAAGTCCACTATCCCGTCCTTGGCCAGCATGGCCAAGCGCTCAGCCGAATCGCGAAGACGGATCGGATCAGATCCGTGGGCGACACAGATTGCCGGCACGTCAGCCTCGAAATCGCACATTAATCGCTCGATAATTGCGGCTCGCACGCGGTCGTCGTCTGTGAGGCGATGGCCCTTCGATGTAGCCAGTCGGCCAGCTGCGATGTGCTGGATGTAGGAATCCCGTGTAACTTCGTTTTGAACGTATCCCTGGCCGACGCGGCCGATAGCCGACGCGCCGAAACCGATCAGGGTTCTGCAGGTATCGGCCGAGTAGCCCAACGAGTTACGTCGCAGGCGACCTGTTTCCTGTGCCAGCGCGAGCTCGTCGTCCGGCAAGGCGAAATGGTCGAGCCCGATCTGTCGGTAGCCGGCGGCAATCAGCGTCACGGCGACAGCCGCATACTGTTCAGCGCGGGCAGTGCTGTCGGGAAGAAATTCCGCCTCGATGAGGCGCTGATTCTTTACTTGGGATGGGATGTGCGAGTAGCCGAACAAGGCAAGCCGGTCGGGGCGCATGGCGACCGCCGCCCTCACTGTTTCGACGCACGACTCCACCGTTTGACGCGGCAGGCCGTAGATGAGGTCGAAGTTGATGCGGCTTACTCCATGCCGGCGCAGCACTTCCACGGCAGCCGACGTCTGGGCCTCGCTCTGGATTCGGTTGATCGCTTTTTGAACAATGGGATCGAAGCTCTGTACGCCCAGGCTCGCGCGGTTCACGCCGGCCGCTCCCAAGCCTTCCGCCATCTCGGGCGTGAGTGTTCGTGGATCGATCTCGATGGCGACCGTAGCTGTTTTCGAGATGGCGAAGCGGCATCGCAGGAACTCCATCAGAGCGACGAACTCGGCTGGTCCGATGAGAGACGGCGTTCCGCCGCCGAAATGTATGTCGCTCACGGGCAACGTCTTCGGCACTCGCTCCGAAACCAGACGGATCTCGTCACGCAGCGCCGCCAGATAGTTGAGGATGGGCGCATCACGGCGGGTGATGGTGGTTGGGAAGCCGCAATACCAGCAGGCTGATCGGCAGAACGGAACGTGCAGGTAGAGTGACACCGGATCATCAGCCGGCAGGTTCCTGAGCCATTCCTCATAAGCCTCGGCGCCGACCGCCCCAGAGAACTCCGACACAGCCGGATAGATAGTGTACCAAGGCAGCCGGGCCTCTCGAAATTTCGTGGTCTGCAACGGTCACCGTCCCATGCTGATAACATCCAACCTTACCGCTGCGCTCGCCTGCGTCTTTGCGCTATGTCAGTCCGTTCCGCTTTGGGCTCGAAATTTTTTTAGCAATGGGCGCCGTTCAGTCTTGGCTGGACAGCGATGGTCTGAGCGCACTCGGTCAGCGACTGACGATGGTGTTCCCGCCGAAACCCTCACGCGCACCGTTTTGTTCGACGTCCCTTCCCTTCATCTGCGCGTGGGAGACTCTTCTGAGCGCAGATGCCGCATCCGATGAGACAATACGGTGTTGGGTCCAGACTTTGCACGCCAGCTAGCGCCGCCCATAATGATCTCTGCCGTCTCGATGAGCTCGTTGTGTGAATTGCTGGCAAGAAGCATTAGCTGTGCCGCGCCGCTTTCAGCACGAAAACCTGCTCGACGCGACCGTCAGGTCCGCCGCAATGCCAAGGCTGGCGCCTACCGACTCAGTGGTGCAAGGCTGCGGCGCGTGGTTATCGACCATCAGCTCGCCAAAGTGACGGCGTCGTACCGAGCGGTGGCCGCCGCATGATGCCTCAACGGCGGGGCTCACAGCAAACAATGCCGTCGCCATTAAGCCAAACTGTCACGAAGCGAACAGACGAACCGTAGCCGAAACGTTTGCCGTTCGTGCTTGGGTGGATCCGCAAGGCAAAAAGAACGGAAGCGCGAACCAAGGTCCGCCCGCAAATTTGAGCTTCAGCCGCAGCTGGGTCGTCAGGGTGGCACGTCATTTGCAGTAGCACCCTTTGTGAGGCCCGCCGCGGAGGTGAAAAGGGTAATTGTACAAAAATGTTGTATGATCGTCTGGAGTGATAAATGCTTAATAAATGTGACGGCAACCACATTCTGAATTCTCCTAAGCGTTAGCACGGCAGTTGCAGCAACACTCCTAGAATTAATCTTGATTCGCTATCAATCGTTTGCTTAGCAAAAATCATTTATCGGTCTCGATTCCTTTTACCATTTAGACGGAGATCAACAATGACCATTGGGAGCCTCCTCCTCGGCTCAACTGCGGCACTGATCGCCGCTTCGGACGCTCGCGCCGTGATCATCGTCCCCGAGCCTGATCCCACTGAGTACCTCAAGATCTGCGACGTCTACGGCTCCAGCTACGTCTATATTTCAGGCACCGAGACCTGCCTGCGCATCGGCGGCTATCTCAGCTACTACGTGGGCCTGGGCCATGTCGGATTGTTTGACCACGCAAGAACCTCAGATGTGAGGACTGGTGAGGATCAGGGTACATGGCAAAACAATACGCGCTTCACACTGAAAGCTTGGACCGGCCAGGAGACCGAACTCGGCACGTTGAAGACCTACACCGAAACCCGCGTGAATTTCGGTAACCGCCACACTTCGGTTTCGGACAGTTCTCGGTCCTATGCCTTCAACGGAGACAGCATCTTGACTTTCGCCTGGATTCAGCTTGGTGGCCTCCGAGTTGGTAAGGACTGGTCGGCCTTCGACAAGTTTATTGGCGGCGCGGGTGACGTACTCAACCAGACGCCGGTTCCGTACGGCGCTTTGGATACCAATGTGGTCCAGTACTACTTCGACGCCGCGAACGGCTTTTCCGCCGTGGTTTCGCTCGAAGAAGGCTCAGGCGTGGTGGGCACAATCGGCAACTACGCTCCGCACATAGTCGGCGGCTTGAAATACACACATGGCTGGGGAGCGATCACCGGCGTTGCTGGTTATGATAGCAACTACGAATCGGTAGCCGCCAAGGTCCGTGTCGACATCAACGTCACCAACGAACTGTTGCTGTTCGGAATGTTCGGCTACGGTTCCAATGGCAAGCTCAACGACGACTCCATGAACGCGATCGACGCTCATGGTCGCGGCTTATATAAGATTTGGGGCGGGAACTCGGCTTTCTGGGCTGGCGCCGCTTACGACGTCAACGAGACAACTTCGTTCAACCTTCAGCTCTCGGGTGATCAGCTCAAGAACTATGGTGTCGCTGCGAACGTCGCCTATGCGCTTCTTCCAGATTTCACAGTTACGGCTGAACTCGACTACGACCGCTACGGAGGCTCCGCCGTCGGAAAGGTGAAAGCTTCCGAAGTGAACTGGGCCAATGCCAACAAGAAGAGCAGTGTCGGCGGTATCCTGCGTTTCGAACGCTCATTCTAATGCGATGAAGCGTTGAGCTCCGAGGTCAGTTGATGCGCGGACATTTCCCCTACATTCCGTTTGATTGTGGATGCGTGGCTCGGACGGCCGTCGTACGCGGCGACGTCATGGAGCTCGGGTTTGACGCCGTGCTCCTGAACACGGCGGTCCCGAGGGCGGCCGATCCGGTCGGCATGGCGCGTGCGTTCGGCAAGGGCGGTCGATGCCATTCGTTAAGCTAGCACTGGAATGCTCGAACCGCGCTACTCACCAACGGTCGGCAGGGCTGTCTTCTCAGGAAGTCGTCGACGTGCCGGCTGGATTGACCGGCTGGTGCCGCTCGGCGTGAGTCTGGTGCAGCTCCGGATAAAGGATATGGACGAGAAAGGACTGCAGACGGAAATCCGCCGCGCTAACGACGCCTGCGCGGTCCATGGTTGCCAAGTGAGCGTCAACGACTATTGGCGCACGGCAATCGAGGAAGGCTGCGACTCGTCCATCTTGGTCAAAAGGACTTGGCTGCCGCCGATGCTGACGATTAAATACGCCGGATTGAAGCTCGGCCTTTCGATCCACGATCACACCGAACTGGAAACGGCGCCAGTGGCCGAGCCGGAGTATGTGGCGCTCGGCCCAGTCTATCCAACTAGCCTCAAGAAGATGAATGGGCGTCGCAAGGGCTCGAGCGGATCAGCGAGTGGAAGCACCAGGTCGCGCCGATCCCATTGGTCTCCATCGGCGGCCTCAACCTGACCGGCTCGAAGGCGTTTTTCGAGGCTGGCGCGGAAAGCGCAGCCGTGGTCACCGACTTTGCGCTGAACGACGCCCCAGAAGCGCGCACGCGAGAATGCATCGAAAGACAGAACAATGGCGCTGGGGCGAGAACCGCATCTGCTCGTTGTTGTCGGGTCAGATTCCCGCGGTGGGGCTGGAATTGCCCGCGAGATCGAGACGATCGCTTGCCTTGACGTGCGCACCTGCCTTTGCTGTCAGCGCGCTGACGGTGCAAACCCAGGAAGACGCCTTGGAAATCCAAGTTACTCAACCCGGTCTGGTGACGGATCAAATGCGCGCTGCGCTTCAAGCTAACAGAGTGGCCGGCACCAAGGTTGGCATGCTCGCAACGGCTGAGATCATCGTCGCTGCGGTTGCCGCTGTGCTGCGCGAATATCGGCGCATATCGACAGTCCAGATCCGGTGCTGGCTTCCACGTCAGGCCGAGCGCTTCTTGAAGCAAGCGCCATCCCGCATCATGAAGTAGCATCTGATGCCGCTTTGCCGTGTCGACACCCAATGTCATTGAACTGGCGCTTCTTGCCGGCTCAGAGCTAGCGGCCAATGAGGTCGGCGCGCTTCAAGAAGGACCACAAGCTACCCCGTCTGCTGGACTACTCCTCCACCATTCGAGACACGGATGGTTCCTATCCAGACAATTGATTTTATCAATCTGCGACAATACCGCATAGCGGCGCCGGCGGAATGATCATCCGTACCAAGACGAGCTGCTTTCGGCGGCCTGCAGGACGCGCACCGCGACCGAGTACAACCGGCTCGTCTGCAGCCATGTTCGGATCGGCCGCATCGGTGCGCCGAATGAGATTGCCGGCGGAAAGCTCTATTCGTGCAGCTGTGACGGCAGTCATCTCACCGGGGCCATCCTGCCGATGGATGGCCGGCAGTCGGTGCAGCATGGGCTGACACTGTTCACGGAATGAAGCCGCTCGCGCTTCGGACGGTTGAAATGGAGGACATTAGCTTGGAACCGATCAGTCTCGACGAGCTTCTGGCCAGCGTCGGCAAGGAAGTCGGCGTGTCGCCGTGGCGGGTGGTCTCGCAGCGGATGATCGACCAGTTCGCCGAGTCCACCGATGACCACCAGTTCATCCACTGCGATCCGGAGCGCGCCAAGCGCGAGACGCCGTTCGGCGGCACCATCGCACATGGCTTCCTGTCGCTTTCGCTTTTGTCGGCGATGACTTTCGAGACCATGCGGCCGCTCGAAAACTGCAAGATGGGTGTCAACTATGGCTTCGAATCGCTGCGCTTCCTGGCGCCGGTGAAAACCGGATCGCGCATCCGCACCCGTTTCGTACTGGCCGACGTCAAGATCAGGCCGTCGGGCTGGGTGCAGACGGCGCTGGGCGTGACGATTGAGATCGAGGGCTCGAAAAAGCCGGCGCTGACCGCGCGCTGGTTGACGCTGACGCTGATCAAACGCCAGCCGGAGGCGGCCTGAATTGTCGACGAGTGTCAGCAGAGACGATCTTCACGTGCCGGGGCGATGTAGGCGACCAGTGCGCACCGATCGGCAACGCGGCCACGGGGGTCGGCTAGATAGAGTGGCAGGAATGCCTAATCGGGGCTCCGTCTCGGAAGGGGCGTCGATGTATCGGAAGCGCTTCGGCTTTCGGCGCTGCATTCCTTCTTCACGAAGTCCATGGAGAATTCCCGACCACGGGGTCGAAAGATCGGCTTGTGATCGGAGTGGGCAGATCCTCCCCGACTGAATCTGCCAATAGGGTGTTATCGAGTTAACCGGGTCGAACTTGAGGTCGCGGGTGTCGCTGATCGGCTGCTCGTCGAGCTCGAGAGCTGCCAGCTAAAGGCAGAACACGGCGATGCCAAGAGCTCCGCAGTTGATGTGGACGCCCAGAGCTGGGAGTACAGACCGACGAGTTCCCGGCGGGCGAATTTGCCATTGGTAGCGCGCCAGACCAGTCGCGAGAAAGCCTCGATGAGAAGGCCCCGAGCCGCGCGCGGCATCGACTACGTTTGGCGAGAGGCCTTCGAAGACGAGATCGAGTGTAAGATGGACGAGCTCGACACGCATATCGCGCAGTCCCTGCGATGGCGCCTTGTCCGCGGCGCTCGTGCGTGCGAACTGTTGGTAGATCGAGCTGACTAGATGAACCGGGATGGCATTAAAGCGGAACTGGAAGAGACGCCCTGGCCGAACTAAGCAAGATCAATCCAGCCATCGCTAAAAGGTAGGCGAACACGAGACGTTCGGACGCCGTGCCGCTGAAATCCTCAAGTTGAATCGGCCGGACCGTTGGAGCTATCATCACCCGCTTGGCTTCCAGAGCTACGGAGCGGGTTGATTATCTGAACGTCCTCGAAGTCCTTTTCATTGTCGGTCACTACGACACACTCGTTGGCTTCGGCTACAGCGGCAATGATTGTGTCTAGGGCGCTCCGCGAACAGCCTCTGGCTTTGCCGTTGGCCATCAGCCGCGCCCACACGAGGCCAGCTTTCTCGTCGAACGATAGCACGCGGCCAGCGAACAGCGCTTGCGGGCCTTCGGAGCCCTCGAACCAAGTTTCAAGGCTGCTGCGCTTTTTCCCCTTCGGCTTCTTTAGGATGCCTCGGCGAATTTCGGCGACAGTAAGCGAAGCAATGAAGAGGTCTTCGTCCTTCTGCGCGCCCATCCAGGCCAGCAACGAGCCCGAAGGCGCCGGCTTTATGACGTTGCTGATGATATTGGTATGAAGAAGGTAGCGCGTCACAGGTCGATCTTGCGCCCCTCTTCGCGCGGCCGGCTGAGGTCGAGATTGGAGCCAACCAGAGGCGAGCGACGCAACGCGGCGAGAATGCTGCCCGCTTTCGGTGGCTCACCCGCCACGGCTTGCTGTATGGTCCGACGAAGCTGTCGGGCATCCGGCCCGCTCTCCGTTAATTTTCGGGCAAGAGTTCGCAGTAGATCGCGGTCTGCGTCGAACGCCAGGATCTCGAACCGCGCGATGCCGCGCTCAGCCAGGCGAGAGCGATAATTCTCGATGGCTCTCTTCTGTGCAGTGTTGCCCATCGCGTGCCTCCGTTCTCTATCCGGATATATAGCCATGGCTTCTTCGGAGCACAAGGTGCCCCGTCATCGGCCAGCACTGGCTCCTGCGCGACGCGCGTTATTGATCACAAAGAATTTCCATCTTGTCGAAGCACTGCGACTTGGCATCATTGTCGCGAAACGGAGTATTTCGCGTCAGGACAGGAACGCGATTAATAGCGCGACCGAAACGTGCAACAGCCGAAATGCTTCGTGTGGTCGCCGGCGCGGCCCGCGAATCGGCTGTGCCTGCGTCGCCGAAGCCCGATCGACGCTTCGTCAATCTGGTCCATTTGCTGGCGCGACAGGCCGCACGGGATTTCGTTCAAGCCGAAACGGATAGCCAAACGCGAGACCGCGTCCCGGAGTAGGGGCCGCCTCATGAAGGTCGCGCTTGGCGCTCGCTACTGAACTGACAATCACCGAGACGCCTCGATCGAGGATCAGTTGGCTCTGCTGCTTGCGTGCTGAAAGCAAGGCTGGACAGTCGTCGACAGCAATACCCACCGCGCGATCTTCGGCGCGTCGCTGTTGCGTCCCGGCCTTCAGGAGCTGATCAGCGATGCGATGCAGGGCAAATTCCTGATCGTGCTAGCAGAAGCGATGGATCGCCTGACCATGACCGCTGCAAACCGGGAGCAGGCCAGGCTGGGCGAACGTTGCAACAGATCCTTCAAGGAAATTCATAGACCCTTAGCAACTTCGGCTCGCTGTGAATGGTAGGCTTATTGCAACGTCTGAGGTCAGTGGTTCCAAACCGTGGCCCCGCTTATCTTCGACTCGCCCAACTGCCTGCAAGTTCGGCTAAAGGCAGGAAGAGCGCCCATTTGTTTGTTGGACACAGGATATCGACGGTCGTCACGGCCACCGAGATTTGTCCGGTCGTGGACAACCTTCGAGATCTGCAACTTCTGTGGAGAACGCGAAATGAGAAATTCGGCAGGACGTGGTCCTGAGCCATGATGACACTGGTTAGTCGCCTACGCATGGCAGCGCATCCTGACCGCCTTCGAATCCTGGGCCTTTGTGCGCATGCGGACCTAACTGTCTGCGAGCTAGCCGAGATTCTGGGTCTATGCCGAGAGCGGGTTGCGCGACACGTCCGGCTGCTCGCCAGAGCCGACTTTCTTTGCTGCAACGAACAGCCTCCGTGGCGCTCGTACCATCTCAAAGCAGGATCCAACGACGGCGGGCTGGTTCAATTATTGATCGATCTCCTGCCCCATCGCGACGGCTTTCATAAACAGGACCTGCAGCGGCTCGAAGCGGTACGAGACACGCGGCCGAAGGGAACCGCGTGCTTGATCGTGAGGTAAGTCAATCGAATTGGAGCGCGACGCTACCATGGACAACTCCGCCAACGGCGCGATCGCACAGCCCGGCACGAATGGACGGTCTGCCTTGGCCAGCGTCGATTCCCGCGTGCATGAACTGATTTTAAGACAGGAGCGGCAGGAGCGAACGACCCTCAAACTCATTGCCTCGGAGAACTTTGCCTCCTCGGCCGTGCTGGAAGCGAACGGCTCGATTTTCACGAACAAGTACGCCGAGGGGTACCCCGGTGCGCGCTACTACGCTGGAAACGAGATCGTTGATGAGCTTGAGAATCTAGCCATTGAGCGCTTGAAAACACTATTTGGCAGCGAGCATGCCAACGTCCAGCCTTATTCCGGCTCGCCGGCCAACCAGGCTGTCTATCGTGCGCTTTTGAGTCCCGGTGACAAAGTCATGGACTTGCCCCTTCCGGAAGGGGGCCATCTGACTCATGGTTGGGCCATCAACTTTTCCGGAACTGACTATCAACGCGTGCCCTATGGACTAGATGAAAAGACACAGCAGATTGACTATGACCGCTTACGCGAGACAGCCAAGCGGGAACGGCCGCGGCTCATTTGGGTCGGCGGAACTGCTTACCCGCGTGTCTTTGACTACGCGGCAATGGCAGAAATCGCCCTGGAAGCGAACTCCTATCTCGTAGCCGACATTGCGCACATCAGCGGCCTGATTGCCGCGGGAGCGCACCCGAATCCCGTGGGCCATTGCGACGTGGTCAGCAGCACGTCCCACAAGTCGATCCGCGGTCCGCGCGGTGGCTTCATTTTGTCAAGGAACGAAGATCGCTATCAGGCCCTGTATCATACAAAGAGCAAATACAATCTCGCCAGACGAATAGACCGGGCGGTCTTCCCTCACCTGCAAGGCGGGCCCCACATGAATGCCATCGCTGCGCTAGCGGTTGCCTTGCACGAAGCCGCGAACCCGTCCTTCCGAAGCTACGGCCAACAGACGGTCAAGAATGCCAAGGCTCTGGCACATGCACTGCTTGAGCGAGGCTATGACCTGGTGACCGGGGGGACGGACAATCACATGCTGATCCTTGATCTTCGCGATCGGCCACTATCGGGCAAGGCCTATGCCGAGCGACTAGCAAAGGCAGGAATCATCACAAACTTTAATATGGTGCCTGGCGACCCGCGGAATCCGGCGGTCACAAGCGGAATTCGCCTGGGGGCGCCAGCAGTGACGTCAATGGGCATGCGCGATGTGGAAATGGTGCAAATTGCTGGCTTCATTGACTCCGTCCTCCAGCGGCCAGACGACGAAGATCTCCATGCCTGCGTGCGAAGAGACGTTGCCGACTTGTGCGCTGCGTTCGAGGTCCCGGGCATCTCCGACAAGTAAGGTGGGCCAAGCAAAATGCCCATACCACATCCAACACCCGAAGCGAGGTATTCATGGCTAGGCAGTTCGTGTTCTCTTCCGAATCGGTTGGCGCGGGGCACCCGGATAAGTTGGCCGACAACATCTCGGATGCCATCCTCGATGCCATCCTCCGCACAGATCCCAAGGCGCGCGTCGCCTGTGAAGCGTTGGTAAAATCAGGGATAGTCGTTCTGGCTGGCGAGATTACCACCGAGGCGCAGGTGGATTATAGCCAAGTTGCGCGCGATACGATTCTCGACATTGGGTACGACGACGAGGCCGTCGGCTTTGACGGCCGGCGTTGCGCCGTCGTTCATGCCCTCACCGAGCAGTCGCCCGACATCAGCCAAGGCGTTGACGAGGGAAGAGGGCAAGACCTCCAGCAGGGAGCGGGAGATCAGGGCGTCATGTTCGGCTACGCATGCCGCGAAACCGATACCCTGATGCCTTTGCCGATCCAGCTCGCTCATCGCTTGACGAAACGGCAGGCGTATGTCCGGAAGGCACAGCTTGGCTGGTTGCGTCCTGACATGAAATCCCAAGTCTCAGTGCGCTATGAGGGGTTGCGCCCGGTCGCCCTGGATACCATCGTCGTGTCGACGCAACATGACGAGCAGGTCTCGCAAGAGACTGTCCGCGAGGGCGTCATTGAGGAAATCATAAAGCCTGTCCTGCCGACCCACCTGGAGACGGAAGGCATCAGAATTCTGGTCAACCCGACGGGGCGGTTCGTAGTCGGCGGGCCGCGCGGCGACTGCGGTCTCACTGGACGCAAGATCATCGTCGATTCCTATGGCGGGATGGGTCGTCATGGCGGCGGCGCCTTCTCGGGCAAGGACCCGTCCAAGGTTGACCGCTCAGCTGCCTATGCAGCCCGCTATGTCGCAAAGAACATCGTCGCTAGCGGACTTGCGGACGTGTGCGAAGTGCAGCTTGCTTACGCAATCGGCGTGGCCAGTCCGGTTTCCGTCATGGTCAACACGTTCGGGACAGCCAGGGTTGAGGAAAGCAGGATCGAGCGCCTCATTCTTGAGTTGTTCGATCTCAGACCGAAAGGCATCATCAAGATGCTTGATCTCTTACGCCCTATATACCGCAATACAGCGACCTATGGCCATTTCGGCCGTGAAGAGCCTGATTTCACCTGGGAGAAGACAGACAGGGCCGACGAATTGCGGCGCGAGGCAGGACTTGCCGCCCCGTGAGGGCTGGCGCCGAACGGATTGGCAAGCGGAAAGCCCATTCCCACTGGCCAGACCCGCCCGCGCCCGGCATGCCAGAAAGCCGGTGGGTTTTTGGCGGAGACATTGATGCCGAAATATGACGTGCTTTGCATCGGCAATGCCATTGTCGACATCATCGCCCAGTGCGACGAGGAATTCCTCGAAACCAACGGCATCATCAAGGGTGCGATGAACCTCATCGACACAAAGCGCGCCGAACTGCTTTACAGCCGCATGGGGCCGGCGATCGAAGCCTCCGGCGGCAGCGCCGGCAACACGGCGGCCGGCGTTGCCAGCTTCGGCGGCCGCGCCGCTTTCTTCGGCAAGGTCTCCAACGATGCGCTGGGCGAAATCTATGCGCACGACATCCATGCGCAGGGCGTCGCCTTCCACACCAAACCGCTCAAGGGCGAGCCGCCGACGGCACGCTCGATGATCTTCGTCACCCCGGACGGCGAACGCTCGATGAACACCTATCTCGGCGCCTGCATCGAGCTCGGGCCGGAAGATGTCGAACCCGACAAGGCTTCCGGCGCCAAGGTCACCTATTTCGAGGGCTATCTGTGGGATCCGCCGCGCGCCAAGGAGGCGATCCGGCAGACCGCGAAACTGGCTCACGCGGCGGGCCGCGAAGTTTCGATGACACTGTCGGATTCGTTTTGCGTCGACCGCTACCGCGACGAGTTCCTCGAACTGATGCGCTCGGGCACGGTCGACATCGTCTTTGCCAACAGCCACGAGACCAAGTCGCTCTACCAGACCTCGTCCTTCGACGAAGCGGTGGCGCAGATCCGCAAGGACTGCAAGATCACCGCCGTCACACGCTCGGAAAAAGGCTCGGTGATCGTGCGCGGCGACGAGACCATGGTCATCCAGGCGACGACGATCCGCGAACTGGTCGACACCACCGGCGCCGGCGACCTCTACGCCGCCGGTTTCCTGCATGGCTACACGCAGGGCCGCAACCTCAAGACCTGCGGCGACCTTGGCTCGCTGGCGGCCGGCCTGGTGATCCAGCAGATCGGCCCAAGGCCAAGGCAGAATTTGCGCCGCGAGGCGGAACGGGCTGGGTTGCTGTAGATGCGCGGGCAACTAACCAGACGCCTACTGACGCGATGATCGCAGTGGCGGAACTGTGTCAAAGCTCGCTGATAGCAACAGCCATTCGCTCCGGAGAACTGACCCATGCTGCTGCCGTGAAGCTCGCTGGAGGAGCGGTGCAACGCGTGCTTGCCTTGACGGCATTCACCGTCATCCAGATCGTCACCGGCAATTTCCAGAAGCTCAGCTTTACGAGTATGCCTATCGTTCGGTGCCGATCCATTCCCGGGTTGCCGACATGGTGCAGGCCCAGCGCCTCGCTGGCCCGAAAGTAAGCTGCTGTTCCCGTCCCATACCGACCAGACCAAGCCCCGCGACAATTTCCGTAAGGGGCTGGAGCGATTTAAGGCCCTCCCCGGTGTGCCGGAGTATTTCCAGCTCTACGATCTTAAGCGGATTGCGATCTCCTCATGCTGACCCGCCAGGGCGTGTCGCACGAAGCCATATCCCACTACGTCGACCACAAGGGAAATCTGGAAACGACCATGATCTACGACCTTGGTCTCGTCGATCCCTTGCGCCCCGTCACCGAAAGACTCGGCGCCCTGCTCGGCATATAGGCTCCGACGACGAATACTTAACCCTTTAGCCGATGAAATAAGATACAAATCTCCATCGATATCAGGCTAGATTATACCATGTCATCTTCTGAAAGTTACTCGGTACGAGGCGACCGCGCCTTAGGCGCGGGCGATCAAGATAAACTTGGCTTCCGAGGGGTGGCCAAGCGTATTGCTACGTCATTGGTCGACCGGGCATCTGAGGACGGCCTAGTCGTCGGACTTGAGGGGGCTTGGGGTTCTGGAAAATCGAGCCTGCTATTTTTGGTCGGCGATGAGCTCGGCAACCTACCTCCCGAGGGAAGGCCGACAGTCATTCATTTTCGACCTTGGCTGATCGGCAATCGGGACGCCCTGATCGTTGGCCTTTTCGGCGAGTTTTCCAACCAGTTGGATCGACTGGCTCTCGCAGCTGGGGACGCTACGCCAATCTCAATCAAAAAGGCTAAAAACGCCGGCAAAGCCCTGCGCAGCTTCATGGGCGGATTAAGCAAGGCTGGAGGACTCATTGAAGTTGCAGGGGATTTTGCAGGGATTGGCGCGATTAAGTTCGCGGGCAAAGGCCTGAAAGCTGCAGGCGACATGGCCGGAAAACAAGCCGATCCTCAGTTGGCCACTCTCAAGGACCAACTTGTCGCGTCGTTGCGCGATCTTGGTCACCGTTTTGTCGTCACCATTGATGACGTGGATCGGTTGGAACCAACTGAAATTTTGGAAATTCTGCGCCTGGTAAGGTCTGTTGTCGATCTTCCGAACGTAATCTATCTGCTCTGCTACGATAGCGAAGTGCTGGCACATAGCATTCAGGAAGCCGCCAGTGTCCAGAACGGCGGGGCTTTTCTCGAGAAGATCGTCCAACTGACCGTGATGGTGCCCAAGCCGGAAGCTTTCCAATTACGCCAGTGGTTTGCCGAGGCACTACAACAAATTGGAACAGCTAAGGATGAGGACGAGCGCGAGCGGCTACGCAAGGTCATCGATCACGAGGGCGGCCGGCAATTGCGGACTCCCAGATCGGTGGTTCGGGCATTAGATTCAGTTCGTTTCTTTTGGCCCCCTCTCCGGGAAATTGGCGCCGATCTGGCGGATCTGGTCTGGCTGCAGCTGATTAAAGACGGCAATCCGGCGTTGTATCGATGGACCGAAGAATACTGCGGAACGGCGGCGGCCCTGTCCTTGGGAACGGCCCGGGTGGATGAAGCGGAGAAAAGCCAGCAGGTGGATTCACTTGAGGCCGCAGCCGGTAAAAACGTCTTTGATGACCATCTCTATCGGCATGCTTTCTCAGAACAGCTTGCTGGCGTTACCCCGAACTTCTCAAAAGCCGGACCTGCATTCCAGCTTTTCGAAAGAGTTGACGACCGAACGAGAGATGAGGCGATTCAAGGTCGGCGCCTGGCCAGCCCCGACCACTACAGGTTCTACTTCGCGATGGCCACACCATCCCACGCTCTGACGCAAAGTGATTTCGATGCCTTGCGGGACGCACTGACAGTTGGTCCCGATAAAACGACAGCGGTGCTGTTGACGTTGCAAAGCCAAAATGCGGCCGGAACTCTCACCAAGGCTGACTTGATGATCAAGCGGATGAAAGGTGGCGCCTACGAACTGTTAGACGGGAAGCAATGTCGAAACCTGCTTATGGCCTTGGCGAACAGCATGGACGAGGCATACCGTCTTCGTCCGTTCGACGGGTTTGCTTTCAGTTCATTGTGGGACAGGACGCTTCCGCTCGTAGCCCTGCTTTTGGCGCGGCTGAAACCCGCTCAACGCAGTACCACAACCCGTGACATGTTCGCAGAGGGCGCTGCAATCGGATGGCTTACTTTTGTGTTTCGGCATGAGATTTTTGCCCATGGCCGGTTCGGAGATCGGAGTCGTAACGAGAGCGACTGGGTATTGGCAACGGAGCAGCAGGTGGATGATGCTATCCGCATCATGCTCTCGCGGTACAATGCAATGACCCTCAAACACATTTTGCACTCCCCTCGCCCGCTAAGCCTTCTCTTCGCATGGCAGCAAGCCGGCGATGGGGAAGGCCCCCGGCGGTTGTTGGGCACTCACAGCAAATCGGACGAGGGGCTTTTACAAACTCTTGAAGGGCTAACCTCTCAGATCAACAGCAGTGATAGGGGAATCGTCACGGTGCTGTCTAGAGAAAATATCGAGCCATTTCTTGACTACGAGCAGGCAACAGGGCGAATAAAGGCACTCGCGTCGAAACCTAGATTCAAAGAGGCCGCTACTAAGATCATGAAGCTTATCGACGAAGGGAAGCAATTCTGAAACGCCTTTTTACCGCGGATTTTTCTGACATCAGCGCTTAACGTCATTTTTTGACTGTGACGCAATGAACCAACGGCGATTTCGGCTGCAAATCCCACCAAAAGAAAGTACGGCTTATGGAAGCCCTGCAAGCGCTGGTGCTGACCAGCACGCAATTGCGTGACATGCTGACGGACGCTGCGAGACAAGGGGCGGCACTCGCCGTAGCCGAGCTCCGCGCTGATCTTCGCCAGTCGCCCGAAGATGCTACGTTACAGAAGCTCCGAAAGCTACCTGACCGAACCGGCTTCCCTTTCCAATCCCCATGACCATTGGGCAGACAGCGGGCTGATCCGCCGGATTCAGGTTACCTCACGCGGAAAGCCAAGATCCGATGACAGTGCGCTGGTGGCAATTCGCCCAGTCGCTTACGGAAAAGCCCGTGAAGGGAATGCTCACGGGCCCAGTCACCATTCTCAACTGGTCTTTTGTTCGCGACGACGTACCCCGCTCCGAATCCTGCCGCCAGATCGCGCTCGCCATCCGCGACGAAGTGACGGATCTCGAAAAGTCCGGCGCAAGGTTGATCCAGATCGATGAGGCCGCGTTTCGCGAAGGATTGCCACTGCGCCAATCTGACTGGAAAGTCTATCTCGACTGGGCTGTCGAATGCTTCCGGATCGCTTCAACGGGTGTAAAGGACGCGACTCAAATCCATACCCACATGTGCTATTCGGAGTTCAACGAGATCATCGACGCGATCGCTGGAATGGATGCGGATGTCATTTCGATTGAGACGTCGCGCTCGAAGATGGAACTGCTGGACGCCTTCACGAGCTCGAAATATCCGAACGAAATCGGTCCCGGCGTCTATGACATTCACTCACCACGTGTGCCGGAGGTCGGCGAGATTTCGGACCTAATCATGCTTGCCCGCGAGCGACTGTCCGACGGCCAACTGTGGGTAAACCCGGACTGTGGCCTCAAAACACGCAAATGGGAGGAGGTCCGCCCTGCCCTCATGAACATGGTCGCTGCAGCGCGCGCGCTCCGGGAGAAAGTGCAGGCCTGAGGCTTCTCCTTCCTCACCGTGTGGTGAGCTACCGGGCTGGCGCATGTGGGCCGTGAATATGCCAAACCGGTCCCACTCTTGGAAATAAGCACCGGCGAAAATGTGCAATTTTCCTTCGGCACGTGTCCTAATCCCGCAGAAATATAAATGTGGCACCACGCATAATATTGGTTCCTTGGGAACATACAGGCCCCGCGCCTTGAACAAATCGTACACGTGTCGTTTCTTAAAGTAGACTGCTTGGCGCGTTCGCTCAGGCGGCGGCAATATATGGTGCTGCGTCTGTCAGCCCCCAGTTGATGCGCGCAGACTACGGGCGCGGTGGCAGGTTTCGGGTATCGCTAGCGTCCCGCCAATTCGGAGATGGACGTCGCAATTCCGTGTCGCCCAAGTAAAAGTCGCACTCATTTTCGATTGCGACGTCCGCAGCCAGCTGGCCCTTATTTTCCTAAGATCTGCGTTACAGGCCGGGGCGTTGTCGCCGTTTCGGAGGGTAAGATGGGATAGGCGACCTCGGGTGCCTCTCCGGTCAGCGAGTTGAGGAAGGCAACAAGCAGATCAACTTCTTCGTCCGCCAGTACTACGCCAAGCTGGGTGGTCCCCATGATGGCGACGGCCTGTTTCAGATCCCAAACCTTGCCCGAATGAAAGTATGGCGCGGTGAGTGCAACGTTGCGCAGCGGCGCCACGCGGAAAACATAGTAGTCATCGGCTGCATTGGTGACCGCAAATCGGCCCTTGTCTTTTTCCGGCAGGACCTCGGCGCTGGGCTGTTCCACGAGGCCGAATGGGTAATTGGCTTGCCCACCAACGTTGATGCCGGCATGGCAGGACGAGCAGCCTTTGTCCATGAAAAGCGCCAGGCCCTGTTTCTGTTCGGGAGTCATAGCAAGCTCATCACCATTCAGGAAGCTGTCGAACGGGGCCGGTGTGACCAGTGTCGCCTCGAAGGCTTCGATCGCCTTGGCGAAGTTGTCGAAGGTGACCCGATCGGCTTCAGCCGGAAAAGCTGCATCGAACCACTCGACATATTGCGGCATGGACTTGAGCGTGGCGATGACTTGGCCCGGTGTATTGGCCATTTCGATCCCGGCTTGGACCGGTCCCTTTGCCTGAGCCTTCAGGTCTTCGGCACGACCATCCCAGAACTGGGCGATGTTGAAGACAGCGTTCAGTACAGTCGGCGCGTTGCGCTGTCCCTTCTGCCAACCGTGGCCGATCGAGGTTTCGTGATTGTCGTCGCCGCCGGTGGCCAGGTTGTGGCACGAGTTGCACGACAAGACGCCTGACGCCGAGACGCGTGGATCGAAGAACAGTGCCTTGCCGAGAGCGATCTTTTCCGGGGTGATCGGGTTGTTGGCGACTGTCGGCGTGGTGGATGGCAAAGCCCTGAAGGTGGCCAATGCCGTATCTCTGAGGTCGGTGGGGATCGATTCCGCAGCAAAGGCGGTGGGTGCCAGCAAGGTGACAGCCATCGTTCTGAATAGGATTTTCATAAATGGTCTTCCTGCGTCGTGCACGCAGCCACTATGCGATCTGCGGCTCATGAACGCCCTGAGCTAGATCAGCTGAGGGAAAGGATCGGGGTCTGACACCTGTTTTCGCGGCTGAGCTGGGACCCTCTTGGAAGTGATCGCTCTTCTCGATTGGACTTCAGGGAGGAGGAGTAGCCCTGCTCGGCAACCGTTTGTATGCATCAAAGCACGCCCTGGGGCGGCTTCGTAGATTCGGTCACTGCGATCTTCCCGCCATCGTTGAGAAACTCGATAGCATCCGCAAGAATGGCTATCTCTTGCACGATGTGCGCTGCACGCCTTGCGAAAAGTGAGCTTCTGAAACCTCAGGGTTCATTCGTTCCTCCGGACCTGCTGATTGCGTGAATCGACCTTATCGACACCCGCCGACTGCACATTGTGATGTCACCAGCGATGGCGGTTTCAATACCTAAGCAGCGACGGTCTATGCGACATTATGGATGTCCTATCGGAATAGCCGGTCCGCCTTGTCGATCGTCACACCGGCATATAGCTCCGCTTCTACGAACATCCCATCACGCGAGGAAAGACATGGCCAACACGCGCAGTATCGCCAATCTAGCCCTTGTGCCGGCGCGGCGCTTGAGCAGGTCCACCGGCTGCAACTGCCTCACACCTTGATCCACAGATCCTAGGAGATAACCACGTTGTCGTCATCATTTGACGGACGCGGGGCATTGGCCCATAAGCGAGCCACCGCAAACTGTGCGGTCGCCAATGCGTAATGAAGTGAATTGGAATGATCTTCGGTTGCGAAACACGCACGTCCGACGCAGCTTGCGTTGACAGAGGCGGTTTTACGCGCAATAGCACTTCCGCCGGCCTATTTTTGTGGAGTTCAATTGTGGTTCGGCTAAGGGCGCGGGGCGCCGGACCGGCGCCGGTAAACCTCATTAAAGAGAGAGAGACCCTGCATGGAAGAATTCTTACCGCGCATCGCCACTGGTGCCGGCATCGGCCCGGCTCTCGCAGAGAAGGGCGTTGGGTTAATGCTGGGTTTCCTGCAAAGCCACGCGGCCGACGGTCCCGTTGCGCGCATGATCGAGGCCATTCCGGGAGCTTCGGAACTAGTAGCGAAGTATCATGGCGACGACCCAGAGGGTGGCGGCCTTATGGGGCTCGGCCAGCAATTGATGAGTGAGGGTCTCAGCATGGCAAAGATCGCCGGTCTCGCCAACGAGATGATCGCCTGCGCCAAGGAACATGCCGGCGACGAACTCGTGGACGAGGTCCTCAATTCCGTTCCTGGCCTTCCCCAGTTCGTCTGATCAGCGGCAGCCGGGGGCGCATGACCTCGTGCGCCCGTGCCGGCCAGTTTGCGGCAGGCATTCTCCGCCGAGCGTTCGTACCGATCTCGCCAGACCACCGACCGCCGGGCACGCCAAGCGAGCGTTGGAGTACTTCATTCGTCTAATCCAAAATCGACCTCAGGCGAATCGATGTGTATAATTTCCGGCGGTAAGGGTTTATCCTGAACGCTTTCGATGAAGCTCGCGAGATAAGCAAACGTATTGTATTTCTCGAGGACCAACCGCTTCGCCTCTCTTATTGCGCCGCGACGTTCCTTCCAGAGGTCCGAGTCGATGATTTCTTGAATTTTTGGGATTACGTTCTTGTCCTCTGGGTCAATCAGAACCATAGAGTCCGAAGGGAAGAACCTCGTGATTGCCGGGCTGCCGTAATAGATCGGCATTGTTTCAGCAACGAAGCAGTCCATAAGCTTCTCTGTAAAATAGTAATCAGCACGAGTATTCTCGAACGCTATACTGTAACGGTAAGGTGCGAGTGCGTTCCATTTATCTCCAATCAGCCGAAAACCTCGGCCGAACAGGTCAAAATCGAGTTCCTTTCTCAGCCGTTCCAGAAACGCCAGCCGATATCGATGTCCTTTAAGCAGGGCGATGTCACTGGTAATCCATGAGAGCCGAAGCGGCTTATCCACGACTTCGCTGACCAGAAGTTGGTCATATGTCTTGTTTACAGACCAAGACCGAGTGATAGGTGGAGACAAAACGAATCGGCGCGCTGCATTCTGCCGAGCAGCCAGCTCTGCGTCACACGTCAGGACGATAGTATTTTTCCCCTGCCCTTCATGAAACGCGCGATGAGCTTTCGTCGGCGGTTCGCCGATTGCAAAAATTGTCCTGTTTGGGCTCGCCTCGATATCAACAGGGAGCCCGAAAAGAGAAGCAGAGTTAAAGACGATATGCCAATCGGGCACGAAGGATGTCGTGCGAACAAAAGCGACATTGTTCCAG
This sequence comes from Mesorhizobium sp. M0276, assembly GCF_040321755.1. Lineage (NCBI taxonomy): Bacteria > Pseudomonadati > Pseudomonadota > Alphaproteobacteria > Hyphomicrobiales > Phyllobacteriaceae > Mesorhizobium > Mesorhizobium sp. M0276. The sequence goes on from NZ_JAMYSC010000043.1 coordinate 26,464, forward strand.
ATTCCACTGCCCTTTGGAGTGAGATGGTGGATTGCATCATCCAAAACACCCCAAGAATCTAGACATGTAGCAACAATGGGCGCCGGGCGTTCCGTCAACAATTTGGCCGACAAAGAAGTTTCACTCCCTTCACTCGTGAAGGTACTCAATCGCCATTCCGGATTGCGGTAACATTGGGCAGCATAAACCTTCCGGGACCCGCTGTCGAGGCAATTGTCGCTTTGCACTTGACTAGGTTCTTCCTCGCTTTGTGGTGATCAGGCCGGCTGAGTGGCAGCATGCGTGCCCTAATGAGTTCGCACCCCGCTCTGCCCAATGGTACGTTTAATCGTCTTCAGGCGGTTGATCAGCCCTTCCGCCTGGCCGTTGCTCCACGGTAGTTCAATGGCATCGCGAACGGCGTCAGCGTCACGGCGTAGGACCCGACCGAAACGCGTGATGGCGACGGACCCGGAGTTGACGCCACGTCGATCGAAGTGTCGAGCTTGCCCAATTCACAGGCCCCGCAAAATGCCGCGGAAGCGCATGGCAAGCCTGCGCATAGTGGCAAACTGATGTGATCCCTGCTTCAGGACGTCGACCTTTGTGGCCTGGTTGATCATCAGCACATCCCGAGGCTTCGTGCAGAGGGCCGGGGCGACTACCGGCGAGATCACACGGCCGGTCGCGGGATTCGTATGGGACAGCGTCGCTGGCTGGTTGACGCGTATGATTGAAGCAGGCGACGCACTGTCCTTGCCCGGCCTCTCGGCGCGGCGCCAACTTGCGAGAAGCCGCTCCAGATTCGAGAAGCTGCCTGTGTCGCCGCGCTGTTCGAATCGTGGAACAGGTGTCGTCCGCAGCGATTGCCGTCTCTCGAGGACCGGTTAAGAAACGCCTCGAAATACATTGATGTCCTTGGTTACCAGCGGCGGTTCCCAGCCCCTTGGAAGAGCGGCTCACCGGGCGATGAACTTACATTTGGCCATGGCCAATGAACGTCCATCGTCCCTGATGCCACCAGCAAGCGATCACGATCCCTCGATTTCACAGTCAAAAGAAGTAATATCGAGCCAAAAAACCGCGCTTAGGCTCAAGACCACTAGCAACTTCGACGCAAAGTTACAGCCGGGACGCGCCACGCACCTCGGCAGGGTCGCCAACAACGAGTGGCTCAGCGTCACGACGGGAAATATGGCGCATCGATGTCGCTTCTGGACGAGCATTGGCAATAACGCTGTCGAGCATTGTTGCTTTCAGCGGCAACCGGCCCTATGAAGCGACGCTTCGCTGACTATGTTTCACCGCCTGGAGAGTTTCATGACAGAAGAAGCCGGAAAGAACGTCGACACCCTCATTGAGCTTGCCGCCGATGTCGTGTCGGCCTATGTCTCCCACAATCCGATCCCGGTGGGGGATCTCCCTGCCCTCATCGGCCAAGTGCATGCGGCTCTGAGAGCGACGGCCGGAGGTGTCTCTGCGCAAGAGCCGGTTGCCCTTACGCCTGCAGTCCCGATCAGGAAATCGGTGACACCGGACTACATCATCTCCCTTGAGGACGGGAAGAAATTCAAATCGCTAAAGCGCCATCTGTCGACCCACTATGGGCTGACGCCGGATGGATATCGGGCCAAATGGGGCCTGCCGGCGGATTATCCCATGGTCGCACCGAACTACGCCGCGGCGCGCTCGTCATTGGCCAAGACGATGGGGCTCGGCCGCAAACCGAAGGCGCCGGAAGCGCCGGAGCCTGCGCCGACGAAGCGAACCCGCAAGAAGGTCGCGGCTTGATTTCGGCAATCGAGATTCGTTCTGGAGCGTTGCAGCCATCGGCTTAATCTGCGCGTCATATAAGAAGGCGGGCCCAACCCCGCCTTCCTTTCAAACAACTTTGTTTCATGAGGAGTTCGCGACGCCTGCAGCAATCTGCTGCCCTCAGTTTTTGCTCGCCCCTATCGAGCGGCCGTGAGGACCTCCGGACCTACGTGCCTGCTCTTGCCAGGACGCAGGAGAAAATTTCAACCAGCTTTGCTCAGGCTGCCAGCGGAGGACTTGCCAGTGCGGCGATCCTGCTCGATCTCATAGTTGATTTTCTGGCCGTCAGCGAGGGTCGAGAGGCCCGCGCGTTCGACAGCGGAAATGTGGACGAAAACATCCGGACCGCCATTGTCGGGCTGGATAAATCCAAACCCCTTGGTGCTGTTGAACCACTTTACCGTTCCAGTCGGCATATACTTGTTCCTTCTTTTACAATGCAACGTGGGCAGGCCATTAGGCCTGTCCGAGTCATAGCCGAGACTTGGGCGCAGCAAAAAGCGAAAAATTGTTAAGCCACGATCAGCTGGCGCACTCCATTGTGGCGGTGGTCGCCAGCAAGCACTGTCCTACACTACCGCTCGAGCATATCCTCGCCGGAAGCGCCCGATTTCTTCCAACGCTCCTCAGCGCCACGTCGATGGCTCGTGTTTGGAGGCGTGGGACGTAAGGCCGACCGCTGCTCGTGCCGCCAGGTCAAAGGCCGGGTAGTTCACGGATCTGCCTTCGTGCATAACACCTTGGGAGCGCCTTAAGGAGTTTCGGGTTGGATTGTTTCAAGAGGGTCGAGGGGTTGATCGATGCCACCAGCGTGGAAGCGATCGATAGCGCGCGCGTTTTGCTGGACCAGTTCAAGGGCAAGTCAGAAACAATCGCCCAAGCGATTGACGACTTCCTGCTTGATTTCATGACCTTGCTGTTTGTGGTAGAAGCCACCCGCGAGCAGTTCCACAATCCGGCGAGGCGGTTAGCGCGCATCAGATTGAGCAAGGTCAGGCTGTTACTCACGCGATGCTCTTGACCTAAGCGACCACCCGCCAGGCATGCATTTGCAGCCGAAAGGAAGGCAAAATCTGTTCGCCGGCAAACCGGGCGCACCAGGCGGCATTTTACGCACATGAAATCAATCGCGACTGCTAATTCTCCTGTTTGGTGCCCAGGGACTACGGCAAACGCGGACAGCTTCCGTGCTGCTGTCCTGCAGCGACAAATGTGCCTGCATGCCCCCACCGCGAGCTCGACGGTTGTTTCTCACGTTGACCAATGTCCCGTGAGGCCATCACGCCAGAAGAGAGCAACGGCATCGTTTTTCCCGCCCGAGCCATACGATCTCGTTTTCCAGCGCCTCGCGAATGTCGCCACTCGCCGTTTTTTTGATCAGGTCCGTCTTCGCGCGCGAGCAGGCTCCGCGCCCGACTTAGGCTACGCTACTCACGCCTCTACCCTTCAGCACCGCCCGGTCTGACTGTCGAGGACATCGGTCCGCTGGAGCGACAACATCTCAACTCTGACCATCAGTGCAGCGGCCTTCGAAGCGCATCCTGTACCCCTCCCCGGCAGCGCGCCTCATCGTCTTCCGAAAGAAGAAGATACTCTCAGCCGTGCTCGCGTCGCCTTCAGCCCTGTTCGATGGCCCACAATGTCGGATGCGAAACATGTCAGACCCGACTTGTCCACATGCCTCGAATGGTTTTCTGATCTGGCACGGTGCATGCTTGGTCGTCCGCAAGACGTCGCGGACCAAGGAAAATCCCTCCAATGACCACCTCCCCAAGAACACCGCCGCAGGTCTCCTGGGTCCATCCGAAGGTGAGGCTCGAATGAGCCCTGGCCCCATGATTCATCTGGCTCGGCGCTGCCCGCCGATCCTCCCACGAGGAGGCGAAGACGCAGCGCGTTCATCAGAATGAGGAACAAATCACTTTGCCTCGAACCTTGCCTTGCCAACCGGAGCCATCGATCGCCCCCCTAGCTGCGCAAGGCGTTCACCGCCACCGCCCTGGCCCTGGTGACGACCGCTCCGGCTCTGGCCGCCACCGACGGCGGCAAGATCGCGGATTTCCTGCTCGACAATGGCATGGAAGGGTCGACATCCCCGATCACCGCGCGCCGATCGTCACTCATATGGTCTGGTACAAGGTCGGCAGCGCCGACGAGCCACCCGGCAAATCTTGCCCATTTCCTCGAGCGTCTGATCTTCAAGGCGACCACCAACCGTGCCGACAGCGAGTTCGACCGAGCCGTCTCAGTCAGCGGCGGCTACAATACCGCCCTCACCGCCTATGACTCGCTTTGGGCGAGATAATGGGCTTCGAGGCCGATCGCATGTTCAACCTCATCCTCAACTACGATGATATCGAGAACGAGCGAAACGTGATCCTGGAGGAGCGCCGTTGGCGCAGAGAGACGAACCCTCAGGTCTGCTGGACGAGGAGGTCAACGCGACGTTGCGGCCGAATCAGCCCTACGCATTGCGGTCAACGGCTGGATGCAGGAGATGGAGAAGCTGAACGGCACCGACGCATTCACGATCTACAACAAATACCTGCCGACCGAACAACGCCGTGCTGGTGGTGGCCTACGAGGCAGAGCCTGAGAGGGTGAAGGCGCTGGCCACTAAGACCTATGCGCGCGGGCCGATCCTGCCCCCGCGCAACCTGACCGGCCGAGCCCGACTAGTAGAACCGCGAGGCATCTTCTAGCGATTTCACGGTATTCTCCCTTTCCATTTTGGGTGCCGTGGTCTGCTAGCTGTCTGGCCGAGGCCCTATAAGGAACTTGGACGTCCGTAATACACACCGCACCTGCTATATACACCTGCTGCGTTGAGGAGGAATCCGGTATTGCCCCTGTGCCTGCCGATGATCCGTCACCTGAGATGCCCCGACCTGTTTGGACCCATTGATCGCCTGCCGGCACTTGGGACGCGGATTAGCGAGCGGACATTCGAGGTCCTCAACCCGTCGACCGGCGAAGTGCTGGCAGAACTACCCGACATGGGTGTCGAGGAGACATGCGCTGCGATCGACAAGGCCTATGTCGCGCAGCCTGGATGGGCAGGGTTTACCGCCCGTGAGCGCAGCGACGTTCTATGGCGATGGCATCAGTTGATCATCGACCACGCCGACGATCTCGCTGCAATTCTCACCGCGGAGATGGGCAAGCCGCTTGCAGAGGCCAAATCGGAGATATCGCATGCTGCGGCGTATCTGCAATGGTACGCCGAGGAGGCAAATCGCGTCTATGGCGAGACAATCTCCGCACCATCGACGGACCGCCGAATGTTGGTGATCAAGCAGCCCATCGGGGTCGTCGGCACGATAACGCCATGGAATTTCCCGGCCTCGATGGTGGCGCGCAAAATCTCGCCAGCCTTGGCAGCGGGCTGCACGATCGTCCTCAAGCCCGCTGAACAGACGCCGCTCGTGGCTGGAGCAATGTTCGCCCTCGCCCATCAGGCAGGCTTTCCCGAAGGCGTCGTCAACCTGATCTATGCATCCGAAGGTGACGCGGTCGGCCGCGAACTTTGCACAAATCCCAAGGTCCGCAAGATCAGCTTCACCGGGTCTACTGAGATCGGGCGCCTACTCATGCGCCAGTGCTCGGACCAGATCAAAAAAGTCAGCCTAGAGCTCGGCGGCAATGCACCTTTCATCGTGTTCGATGATGCGGATATCGATGCCGCAGTTGACGGTGCGATCCAGGCGAAGTACCGCAATGCCGGCCAGACCTGCGTTTCAGCGAACCGCCTTTACGTCCAGTCGGGCGTTCACGACGAGTTCGTCGAGAAATTCGTGGAACGGGCTCGCCAACTTCAAGTTGGTGACGGTTTCGCGCCCGGAGTGGACATCGGACCCCTTATCGACAAGCAGGCTTTGGCCAAGATTGAATCCCATATTGCCGATGCCGTAGCTAAAGGCGGCACAATTCGATGCGGGGGCAAACGCATCGGCACGAATGGCACTTTTTTCCAACCAACGGTCCTGACCGGTGTCACCAGCGAGATGACCGTCGCGCGACAAGAGACATTCGGGCCGCTCGCACCGATTATTCGCTTCAAGGATGCGGATCAGGTCGTCCGTGATGCCAATGAAACGATCTACGGCCTCGCGGCCTATTTTTATGCCTCTAACCTGAAGCGTGTCTGGCGTGTCGCCGAGGCCTTGGAATATGGAATGGTCGGGGTAAATACCGGCCGGATGTCTTCGGAAGCGGCGCCGTTCGGTGGGATAAAACAGTCCGGGATCGGGCGGGAGGGATCCCGCCATGGCCTCGAGGACTACCTCGAAATGAAATATCTCTGCATGGGCGGCATCTGAAGCATCGGCTTGCAGGGTTCACAGACGGGGTAACCTAGCGAGCGATCTCCAAATATGTGAATTGTAGAATCGCTCCTCGATTGGGAACTGAGGGGCGGCTCCGTACCCGAGCAACATGCAATCCTGAGGAGTGCCTCTCGATGAGACAAGCGTCTGCATTGTCGGCGAAGACGGCGCGCAATCGCTGGAGGATACGCTTGCGATTTAGCGGCCCTCGCCGACTATCTACAGGCGACGGGCTGTCGTTGGGCGGGTATGGTTGGAAGCTTGTGCACCATAGCAATCGTGAACGCTGGTTGTGAGCAATATCCGTTTTCGGGGGGCAGAATTTGACCTGCTATATTCCGATTGTCAGTAGCTCAGTTGTTCTTCGGCCGACTGCGGCGCCGGTTCGGACAGATCGGAGATAGCATCAGGCAGGCATTCGCATCCGACATTTCCGGTGATCGGCGCACGATCCAGGGCGCGCCAGGTTGACCAAGCGCCTCGGACCGCATGACAGCCTTGACCGCCTGGAGGACGGAAATCCCGATGCCGAAGAGGTTGGTCAGCGCAGTCGAGCCCACACGGCATTTGCGGCACGAACAGCAAGGGCTGGGAAGCGATCGGCCGGGCGGTGCTCCAAGGGCGGGCCAGGGTTGTCGACGACGCGTAGGTTCAGGTCCGCTAATCTGGTCTCTACCGTTTGATAGCGGCTTCGGTCGCCAGTGACAGCGAGTCAAGATATTTGGCATCATCGGCTTTGATTGCCTCATCTGGTCGAGATTGGGATAGCTCACTGGTGCACCTTTGGCCTCATAGTGTTTCCCCGTCATCGAGATGAGGATTGCCGGATTTGGCGTAGAACACCAACACGGGTCCGAGATCAAAGCGCGTCCCGGGCGCAAGGCGCTGGACGGACCGGGGCCATGTTTCGGTTGAGGCGCCATCGATGCCTCGCGCCAGCGTTGTGGCGAAGCGGGGCATCAGCGGAGCGAGTGTCGGTGCCAGGATCGCAGCGGCCGTCGTCTGAAGGGCTAGCGAAGTCCGATTGCGGGCGGGATAGAAACGTCGCGCCGCCGCAAAGTCTCGCGCCCCGCGGTAGATCACGCAATCGCGCACGAATTCGCAGACCTGAGTGGCCGCGCGCCGAACCGAGAAGCCTTCGTCCGAATAGGCGTGCTCCATCGCCGCGCGATAGATCTCTATGCGAGCAAAGAAGGCGCGGTCGACCGGGCTCCAGTCGCCTGCATCGGGTACACGGCCGGCAAAATCCTGCTTGATTTCCTGGTTCAACGCCTCAAGCCAGTTCAGCCAGATGCTTTGGAACACCTCGTTCTCGGTGCGGCGCAGCGCGTCCAGCGTGAAATCCGTCCGCTCACCTTCCGGGCGTGTCAGGCCCAAATGAAGGCGCACGACGTCGACTGTCTTTGGGCTCAGAACCTCCTTGCCCCAGACCGCATGGCGGCAGCTGGTTGAGAACTTCTTGCCGTTGAGCAGGTAGAACTCGTTGACGTGATAGCGAATACGTGGCGTCCAGTGGGAGAAGACCTCGGCGTAAAGAGCGGGGTAGAGTAGCGCGTGGTAGAACGAATTGTCGAAGCCGAAGAAATGGACAATCTGCCAGTCGTTGCCGGGCATCTCCGCCTTCCAGTCGCGACCCATCGAGCGGCCGAGCGCCTGGATGTTGTACAGAAAACCGAAGGCCATCTCCGGCCAGACCCAGATCACTTGCCCCGGGAACCCTTCCGCCGGCAGGCCCCAGTCCGAGGGGTGGGTAATGGGCACTGAAAAGTCGCCGCGTTGGCGTAGGCGCGCGAAGAGATCCAAGATCCGTAGCGGGACGCCCGACGCCCTTAGATGCCGGTCGATATTGTCGTAGCATTGGTCCATGGCAAGTTCCGGACGGCGGAGGGAGCCGACCACCGGCGCCTCGGCAGACTGCCGTGACCTCGCTGCACCTAAGTCGTGGCAAAGGTTTGGGGCACCGCATTCCTCGCAGATGTTGCCAGCGGCGGAGCCGCCGCAATCGGGGCAGAGGCCGCCAACATCCGGCTCGTAAAGATAATGGCCTGTCACAGCATCAAAAAGCGCAGGGCTCTGGCGCAAATCTACCGCCGCGCTGCTCAGAAGACTCCGGAAACACGCGGTTTGGAACTCGCCGTAACCGTCATCGCCCATTGTGGCTTGGAAGCTGTGGACCTCACAATCGAGATGTGCAAGCGTGGCGCGAATCTCGTCGGCGTAATAGCGCGCCACGTTTGCAGGCGTCGATTGATCGGCATCGGCGCGTGTCGCGACGTAGCTCTGGTAATCGTCGCTTCCGGTCAGGTGATAGGCCTCGACTCCTTTCATGCGCAGGAAACGAGTATAGACGTCAGCGCCGAAATAGGGGCCAGAAAGATGCCCCAGATGCAGATCGCCATTTGGCGTTGGCGGCGTGGAGAAGACGAAGATTGGGCCGCGTGGAGCCGTGGTCTTTGCAGCGGCATCAAGGGCGGCCTCGCCGTCTCGCCAGTAGACAGCGACGAAATCTAGGTCTTTGTTTCCGTCATTGCGCAGCACATGCGCTTCAAAAGGGTGGAACAGAACGACATCGCCCGCCTCGACCGAGATTTCCCCCCGGTCGGTCCTGAGATTGCCCGATCCTGACAGGAACACGAACGCCTCGATTTCGTCGTGCCGATGGGGCTCGGATGTGACGCCGGGTCCAACCTTTCCGAATGAAAACCCCGTGCGAGCGCTGCCCGTTCCAAGCGTGGCCGTGTCGATACCGAACGCCCGCGACAGTTCCGTTCGAGAAAACGTGTATTTGCGCATGACAACGAACCTAAGCTGTTGAAGAGTGGGACGGACCTTCGGCTGCCAACGCAACAGCCTCAGGTGCACTTCGTGGAGAGAAACGGCAGCCCGACCCGTTGGCGGCCCGGCCAGGATAGTGCAGCTCTGGGCCGGCAAGCGGGCGACCAAGGGCGGCACTAGTCGGGCTCTAGGCGCACAGAAGACCGCCTGCGACCACCTCCGCAATCCACGTGCCAAAGCGTCGTAACGGGCTGCGGTCGATGCTCCGCGAGCCCGCAAATCAGACATCCATCCCGTCCGCGCATTTTTGAGCGGTCGATCAGTTTCGTGTGCATGCCTCCGCCTGGCTGCGTGAGCTCAATCGCGATAGAAGATGCCATTTGGGGGCTTGAGATTGTCGAGATCGGCCACTTTGCCCTCGGGCGGGTTAAGGGCGCGCTTAAGCACGTTATATTCAGCGCGGGTCGGCCCGCCGGTTGAAGCACGCTGGAACACCAAGTAGAGTGTCCGCCGAGAACGATTGCTTTTGTTCGGTCGTGAGTAGTGCGGTGCGTAATCGTCGAAGATGAAGACGTCGCCAGACTTCCATACTACGGGTTCCCAGGAGAACTTTTCGGCAACTTGAGGGTCGATCACCCCACCGGCATCCATGGGAAACACCCCCTTCTTGTGGTTGCCGGGGCTGAAGAAAAGCCCGCCGTTTTCCTCGTCGGAGTCGTCGATGCCTATGGTAACCACCGCATGGACCATCCGATCCGGGAGTTTGTGTGGAATGTGATAAATGTCCTGATGCGGGAGATAGCCGCCGCTGTCGGGGTAGTGGAAAATCAGCAACTCCTTGAGCCTGCGCGAATCTTCGCCAAGCAACTCCTCGACCGCTGACTTTATGCGCTGATCTTCTAAGAGCAAACGACGCAATGGATCATGGAAGTCGAGAAAATTCTCCATCTTGGAGGTGATCTTTCGATTGTCCGTCGTCTTCTCGAACCACATGAGCCATTTATCATCGCTGACGGCCCAGCGTGACATATCTTCGACAAAGGTAGAGATATCTTCCTGAGCCGCTGGAGCGAAGAACCTTTCGAGCCTGACGTATCCGTCCTTCTGCCACTTTTCTCTTTGTGCATCAGTCAACATGCGAAAAGCCTCCTCTTGGAAAGACTGGTTTGGTTGGACATACCAATTCGGGCGGTCGGGCGCTGATCAAGTTGCGGGCCCACGGAGACGGACTCACGTGGTGAGGGAGGCGATGCTAAGTGCGTTCCGCTCCGGCGGGTATGTCCGCAGAAGCTCGGCGCGAGACTGCCTATGTCAGGCTCAGCCGAGTCCAGGGGTTCCGTAAACTCGGCCGGATCAATCGCTTCACCCGGTTCAACCACGACACGCATCGCCAAAGGCCGGCACCATCCGCTACCTGCCGACCCAGCCATGGCCGCCAAGGCCACGGCGGTCTTTCGAGTGAGCGACTTGGTACGGCCTTGGCAACCGTAGGGGAAATGCACGCCTCCAGAGTGATGCGATGCGCCGCTTGGTCCAAGGGCTTGGTCGATCACGATGATATCGGAGAAGCCTCCGGGATTCACCGCAGCGCAGGCGGACATCATTCCTAGGATGCCACCGCCGATGATCAAAAGCATACGAGTCATATTCCACTGCCCATTTCTTCGGCTGCGTGGTTGGGCCAGCTCTCGATCGAGGTATGGGTGATGAAGCCAGGATGCTCGGGGTTCGCGCATGGCGCGCGCCCAAGTAGGCTATCGAGGATGCGGCGCGCGCGCCAGGCCAGCAAGCTTAGGTTCGGATCGGCCAGGCCGCGCTGCCCGAGGCTCGCATTTTGTACGAAGATGCGTCTGTCACACGGTCCGTCCCAGCTCACCGAAAAATCCTCGCGAATAGCTAATTCATTGTCGATCTGCTCCAAGCGGCCCATGATCGGTCCCAACAAGCTTGGGACCGCGTTCTCGTAACCGGTGGCCAGGATGACGATGTCAGCCGTGACTTCTTCGAGCTCGTCCATGCCATGCTGCAGGGTCAGCCTGTGACCCGGTCCGGCGTTGATGCAGTGCGAGACGGTGCAGCCCGGCCGCAGTGTGATGTCGCATCGGTTTGGCTCGAAAAATGCATGGCGGTACAGCGCCTGATAGATCGCGCGCAACGTGCTTTCCGAAATGCCGTCCGAAGCAAGCACGAAACGCCGCAGGAGCAGCTTACGCTGCGACTCGCTCATCGCCGCGAAGCGATCCGAAAAGCAGGGCATGAACAACTCGTTTGTGAACGGGCTGTTGTCCAGAGGCAGATAGTTTTCGCGCTGCGAGACCCAAGTGATCGAGGCAGGCCGCCGTTCGTTCGGCAGGCCGACAAGGTGCAACATCACCTCGGCTCCCGACTGGCCTCCGCCGACCACGCAGACATGCTTTCTCCGCACCTCAGGGTGGATGTGCAGTAAAACCGATGAGTGGAACAGGTTGCGTCCAATCCAGCCCTGAAATTGAGGCGGAATTTGCGCCTGCTTGCCAATGCCGACCACAACGTTTCTGGCGCCGAGAATCGCCTTATCGGTCCGCACCTGAAACTCGCCGTCAAAGCGGATTTCGCGCACTGTCTCGCCGCCGCGCACAAGTGGGTTCCTGTGGAAGACCCAGTTCAGGTATTGTTCGAACTCCACTCTGAGCACGGCTTCGAACTGTGCGTTCAGGAAGTGATACAGACGCCCGTTCTCGTGCAGGAAGTTTACGAAAGTGTAGGCTGATCGCGGATTCACTAGAGTGACCAGGTCCTTGAAGTGGCTGACCTGGAGCTCCGAGGAATCGAATGCGTTGCCTGGATGCCAGCGGAAGTCGACCTGCCGATCCAGAAACACTGCCCCTTTCCCAACTTGCTCGTGTATCTGACACGCAAGGCTCAAATTGGACGGGCCAGCACCGATCCCAACGCAAGATGACTCCACCTGCTTCCTCCTATAGCGTCTTCCCACTAGGCGGCTTGTTCGCGGCGAATATCGGCCATAGCCATTAGCCTCCGCTCACGGACTTCGAGCCCCAGTCCCGACCGGGCTTGCGAGAATTTGTCCTGCGCGCGGGTCTTCGCATGTAGACCCGCGCATTCCAGCGCGGTGACAATCGACGGGTCATGCCGGCGACGTGGGGCAACGACGTTTGTCCTTTCCGCCTGTCTGGATGCCCCCCTCGCCGTCACGCGAGGAGCTTTCCAGGCCCACTAAGGTGTTTGAAGCCGGCGCAATCGCCTGTCTCGACCATGACGCGCCGGCCTTTCGGCGGCTTTATGGCAGGCGAGAGCGCGGTTTTCACTGCGGCGACGGCATTTTCGGTGCGCATGATCATGGAGACGTCTCGCTGATGCGTTCGCAGAGTCTCATGCATGGGCCGTGCCAGAGAAGGAAAAACTTATTAAACAATGGGTTGTCGGATTTTCGGTCCTGTCGGAAATCAGACATTGAGGGGGACGCCTCACGGCGGCGCCGATTTGCACGTCGATGTCGCCTTTTTCCGAATAGCTAATCGGGCACCTTCTGCACCAGAATACTTCTTTTATGGAGACCAGCACGAAGTCTTCACGAACGGACAGTGCAGAACCTTGTGTCTCTGCCGGACAGATCGCGATATGCCTTGTCCTTCGAGGTCGGCAGTTGCAAGAGCTACCAGATCCTTCACCTATCGTGTCGTTGCACTGGCTCGATCCCGACATCCTCGGAGGCCGTGATCATGAAGAGTGACGCAACCTTATGTCCGCCGCGAGGCCTCTCTCATGGGGAAGCAATTCTCTGTGTTGGTGTTGAATCGATGCTCTTGAGAGAGGATTGCGGATGGGCGCATGCCCAGACCTAAGCGCATCAATGATTGCGCGATATGGGCCTTCACTTAACTGGATTGTCAAATCTCTGTAAAGATAGCCGAAAGACAGTTGCGTTATGACCACTCTGCCGGTTCCAAAAGCACGTGCGCCATTCGGTCCCTGCGACTCAATCCAGGCGGAGGGATGACGCCGCAAAGCAGTCTTTTGCGCGCCCACCGGTGGGCCAGGATGGAGCCATCGTAAACGCAGTTATTCGATGATCGCCGCCGCGGAGTCCTCAGGCTGTGCCGCGCCCGACACCGGCGACGTAGTGGTCGTCGATCGCCCCGTCGCCGATGTCGGTCCGAAGCTTGGGCAGTTTCGCGGTGAGCTTCACTGCTTATTCCGCAGTGCCCACCGAGTGGCACAGGAGGTTCTATCAGGCGGTCACGGCTGCGTTCGTTGTCGGATCTTCGACGATGTCGGACATGAGACACAGCGCCGTCAGGGTGATCGCATTGTTATGAAATGATTTTCTCATTTGGCACGACACCTGCAGCGAGTTCGCAAAACGCGCTGCGGCACGGAAAGAGGGAGAAATCATCCCATGATCATGCGCGCCGAACATGCGGTCGCAGCCGCGAAGCAAACTGGGCATGAGCGCTCCGCCAATATCAAGCAATTCGAGCAAGATTTTTCGTAACTCAGTCCACATTTCTGAAGAGCAAGGAGAGAATATCATGGCGAGAAACCAAATGCGCGCGGCGCGGGGAGTAACAGCGGCCGTTGTCCTCATTGTGATGGGACAGCAGGCCGTCGCGGCGGACCTTGCGCAAGCGGCGAGCGTCCCGCAGGCGGGAGCCTCCGTCACGGAAGCGCCAAGCCCTTGGCAGATCCGCCTGCGTGCGTTGGGGGTCGTCACTGAGGATTCGGGCTACGTCAATGCAGTGCCCGGCTCCGATCTTTCGTATTCGAACACCGTGACGCCGGAACTCGATATCTCCTATTTCTTCACGGACAACATCGCCGCCGAGCTCATACTCGGCACCACCTATGCAAACATCGGAGGCCAAAGTACGATCGGCGGGCTGGGCAATATCGGCAAGGTTTGGCTGCTGCCGCCTACGCTCACATTGCAGTATCATTTTACCGATTTCGGCGCGTTCAAGCCCTATGTAGGCGCCGGCGTGAACTACACGATCTTCTATAATCAGGGTGCCGGCCGTGCCGATGCTCTCAAGGTTAAGAATACGTTCGGCACCGCACTGCAGGTCGGATTCGACTACATGGTGGATCAGCACTGGGGCGTCAACTTCGACGTGAAGAAGCTTTTCCTCAAGCCAGACTTCGACGTCACGGTCGACGGCGCGAAGCTGACGGGGAAGGCTGCGCTCGATCCCTGGTTCATAGGCGCAGGCGTTACCTACCGCTTCTAACAACGAAAGGTGAAGGCGGCTGCCGATAGCCGATCGGAAATGAAGGGCGCCTCGTGCGCCCTTTTTTGCGGTCGTCCCTGCACGGGCGACACTTGAAGAAGCCGTTGTCGACGGGCGGCCGCCCTCCTCCAGCGGACCAAGAAGGTTCCCCTGGTCAATGCGGCCTCGACTAACGCCTGAAATGGACGTCCTTAGATGCGCTTCGGATCAGGATGGCTGTTGGGTATTGTTGATGGAATGCCCGGCATCAGTCTCCCGGACGGCATGTCAGAGCTTGCGCCTGCGTAAGGCGAGCACGGAGCCTCTCGACGCCGACAAGATGCCTTGTTCAGCCAGGCTGCGACAGCTGCTGTTCTTTTGCTGCAGGAGCGGTGGCTGGCGCCCAGAGGATGCATTCCTCGGCAGGCCAAGGCCTGCCTTTGCGCTGCCCCATGGCTTGACCCATGGCACGGTGCCGCGCCTCCAGCTCGGCAATGATGCGGTCCGTGATCTCCTGATAAAGGCTGGCGCCGAGGCGCCCGCCCTTGCCTGCGCCAGCCTTTCCGCTGGCGGTTCGCTTGCTGTTTGCATGCATCGTCTCATCCTCCGCTCACCAATCGCCGCGCCTTGCCGATTGTTTGCGGATCGGACAACCGTTCGAGTGGCCAGCCGGCGCGACGCAAGATCCGCTCTATGCGCAGATCGGTTACGGTGACGATGCTGCGCAGACCGCGTGACAAACCAAACTCGACCATTCCGGCAAACAGCTCGTAGGTGCCAATTGCGATGCCCGCCTGTTTCGGCGCGGCAGGCGGCAGATCAAGCGCAAAACGGCTGCCTTCCCAAACCCGCGGATCTTCCGGCGCCGAACGGTCAGCAAGGAGAGCGAAGAAGCTATCGCGCAGCATCGTCGGTCCTGTAGTCGGCAACAGGCGCACGCAGCCGTCGATGCGTCCGGTCGGCGCCCGCAGCAAGAGATAGTGGGGGCGCAGCGCATCGAAAGGATCGATCTCATAGCCACCGCTGACCGAAACGTCCCAATCAAGTCGATCCCTGAAGACGCGATGCAAGCGGTGCATTTGGGTGAGCTCGTCGACGAACTTGGCGTAGCAATCCGGCGTGATCAACTGAATCATGACGGCCTTCTCCCTCGCATGGATAATGCTTGCGATTGAAGGCAAAGGCCGGAGTTGATACAACCTGTGCATGTGCACAGGTTAGGGAGGTCAAGTGACGTCCGATGGCCTGGATAGTGCCAGCCGAACGGCTGCCTGAATAGTTGTCGGCGCGCCAAGCTTCTTCCTGGCGTTGTCACGATGATAGGCCGCGGTGCGCCCACTGATCCCCAGGATGCGGCCGATCTCCCACGCCGTCTTGCCGCGACCCGCCCACTTCAGACACTCGATTTCCCTTCGGGATAGGGCAACGCCATCCACTATCCTGGCGTCAGCCAGCTTACGACGGGCATGGAAATGGAAGAAGATCGCGATGAGCTCGAGCGCGCGTTCATATCGATCGATCACGCCGAAGAACAGTGGTTGCCTTTCATCGGAGGCGAACGTCAGTGCTGCAAACAGACCGCCGCTGTCATGGATCGGGATCGTAAAGCCGCAGTGAATGCCGAATTGCGTCGCCTCATCCATCAATTGTCGCTGCTGCGTCGAAAGTTTGAGATCGCCGTGCGCATCCCAGCTGAATGGCTCCTGAGTACCACGCGCCTGATGGATCACCGGGTCCATTTTTTCATACTGACTGTGAAGGTAGTGAGATGTCCAGGGTTGAGGATAGGTGGAAATCAGGTCTACCTTGCGGCCCAAGCCAGGCGAAGGGAAAAGGTAGGCGAAAGACGGCAAATCGAGCGAAGAGGCAATCTCCGCCAGAGCGTTGCGCAGGTCCGTCGCGTCAGCGCTGTCTGCGATTTGCTCTACAAATCTATGAAAAACGTCTTGCATAGCTAAACTGCAGTGAGTTCGCCCACGGCTTCTGGCCGCACAGAACGAGCGCAGACGGCTCGATCAAAGCGCAGCCATTCAGGGAGGAAGTGCCCGGCAGGAGACTGAGCTCGCTGCCGGGCGGGTGCGCCTTGGGAGGGCGATATTGCGGGCCTTTGGAGACCAATCTGGCATGAGAAGCTCAGCCTCAGGGTTGGTCACTTATCAAGCTATCAAGCGGCGAGAGCGTCTCCTTTATGTTTTTTGCAGCAGGCTGGCATTCTGGTCGTCACCATCTCGATCGCGAAGGCGGTACTGCGTTTCGAGATTGGCGTCGCATTTTGCGGCATCGCCTCGCACACCCTTGATGCAAACTGCCGTAAAAGCGACGCTGGTCTCTTCGGGCGGCGCCAGTTCATGACGCCATAGGGATCTTGCTCCTGGACGGGATATCCTGGTCGATCCGAATGGCGGGCGTTCATCCGTCACGTCAGGATTATGCCGCGCGCTCGGCCTTCAGCGCGCGATAGGTCGTATCGACCGATCTCGCTGAGCGAAGACGCTGATACAAATCAACTTGAACCCAGGCGTTGTCGGTGCGCCCACCTAGTACCTCTGCACAGGGATTATGACTCTTTGGCCGTTGGCTTTGGATAGGCCTTGGCCAATTTAAGGCGCGCTTGTTCGGTTGAGAACATCCAGTTGATGCGGGCGCGGCTGGTGTTTCGCAGGTGCTCCCAGGCAGCGGTCTGTGCGACAAGGCGATCGTAGCTGTCGATCCGGCGATCGAGGCACTGGCCGCGCAGAACGCCGATCTCGATCTCGACCATGTTGAGCCAGCTCGCGTGTTTGGGCGTGTAATGGAACTCCAGCCGTCGCAGGATGCGTCGCGCCTCTGATGCCGGCAAGGCCTGATAGAGCGCGGCGGGCGTGTGGGTCGACAGATTGTCGAGCACCACCCTGACGCGTTCGGCTTGCGGGTAATGGATATCGACGAGGTCGCGCATGCAGTGGGCAAAGTCTTGTGCTGCGCGCCGCTCGGTGACCTTGACCTTGCGCCAGGAACGATGCGCATCGAGGAAGACGAACAGGTTGGCGGTGCCGTTGCGTTTGTACTCGCAGTCGTAGCGCTCCAGCCTTCCCGGCGCGGCCTGGATCGGCTGACGCACTTCGCCGATGAGTTGGGTCGGGCTTTCGTCGAAGCATACCACGGGCCGCTTCGGATCTGCTGCTTCGGCATAGAGGTCGAGCACGTCCTCCATGCGCGCGACATATTCTGCATCGATCTTGGGAATGCACCACATGTCCTTGCGCCAGGGCTTGAGATCGTTCTCGGCCAGGCGCCGACGCACCGTCTCGCGCGACAGCTGTTCGTGCTCGGTCAGCTTGACGAACGCATCGGCCAGCAGCTCAAGGGTCCAGCGGGCCCGCCCGGGCGGCGGGCTGGAGCAGGCGGTGGCCACCAGCAAGGCTTCCTCCTTGCCGCTCAGCTTGCGCTCCGCCCCGGGGCGCGGCTCTTCGCTGAGTGCCGCCTCCAAGCCCATTTCCACGAAGCGGCGCTTGGTGCGGTAGACCGTGGAGCCACCGACCACTACCGTCGTCGCAATGGTCTCGTCGCCCAGGCCGGCATCGGCTGCGAGCAGGATCTGGGCTCGCTTGAGCTTGCGCGCTGGATGCTTGCCGCTGCGCAGCATCGCTGTGAGTGCGTCGCGTTCGGGTTGGTCGAGATCGACGCGATAGCGTACATTCATCCGGAAGGCCTCCTTCGCTTGCGGAGATTCCGGAAGAATCAAAAAATGAATCAATTAGTTGACGGACAGTCGCCAGACCGACCCCGCTTCACACAAAAGCAGGGCCAGTATCTTGCCTTCATCTGGACCTACGGTCTGCTCAACGGTCGATCGCCGGCCGAACGCGACATGCAGCGCTTCTTCGGCGTCACCGCACCTTCCGTCCACCAGATGGTGCTCACCCTCGAGCGCGGCGGGTTGATCCGCAGGCAACCCGGCCTCGCGCGCAGCATCGAACTGCTCGTCAAACCCGATAGCCTGCCCCGGCTACAACCCATCCAACCCGTCGAATCCTCTGTGCACAGGTACTAGCTGAAGCTGTCCTGCGAGGCGCCACCCTGGTGGCAGCTTGGTCGTCATAGAAAAATGCGCCATTGCGCGGTGCGAGGAGGACATCTTTGATCTGCACTTCACTTTGCTCGATTTTTTCGGACGGCGTTGACGGGCGGTTGCCATTGGGTTTGGCTATCTCCCAAGTATGCGTCACTTCGCGTTGAGTTCACCAATATAATGTTCTGGACAGTGCCATCGCATTTTCAGATGGCCCGCGCCGGCCCGAAGGGACGGGCTGAGCGCAATCTCGCAGTGGCTGGACGATAATTTCGACCTACCCGGCTCGATTGCGGATTCGGACGTGAGCCGGCCGCCATTCCATCAAAAGTCGGCGAGTCTCGGCACTGAAGATTACCTCCTGGTCAGCAACTTTGGCATCAATCACCTCGCGACGAACGGGGAGAGTTTGATGCCGGCAAAGGGGCTACTGATTGTTCCTGTTCGCTAAGGGTCGGCAATGGTGTGATCGACCAATCGATTACGTCGACAGCACGCTGAAGTATCTCCTCAGTCTGAGCAAGGCTGGGTGACGCGGCGATGACAAATCCGATGCAGTCTCGATAATCGCCTTGCCTGACGATCGGCGTCTTGGGTTGAACAACAAATTTGACCTCGACCACACCTGGTAAGGCAGCCGCCCGGCTGCCGCCATCGATCCAATCGAGGATGCCATCGCGATCAGGAAGGAGCGACCGGCAGGCCACAGTCTGCGAATGCCTTTTGCGCAAATCCCATTCCTCGCCTATGACAACCTTGATGTGCTCGGTTATGAGATCGACACCGTAAGCAATCCGAATCAGTTCAGGATCCCCACCCGGCATACGCGGATTTACTTCAATGACGACTGGCCCAAGCTTCGTCCACCGGAATTCAATGCACGTTGGCCCCCAGCCAAGGCCGAGAGCTCGCAGACAGCTCAGCGAAATATCGGCGAGACGCTCACGCTCGTCATCAGTCAGCCGGGCCGGATAGGTCGTCTCACGAAAGACGAAATGAGGTGGGGGACCAAACTTAGCGGCGCAAATCGCAATGATCTCATTTCCCATTATGTGGGCGCAATAAAAGGGGCCTTCTGCAAATTCTTCGACCAGTATCCTCGGCGAAGATCGCCATATATGTTTCCCGCCCAACAGATAGGTCGTATGTTCGGCTAACTCATCGACGGCGCGGCACAATCGGACGCCGTAGCTGCCGTTACCTACGGCTGGCTTAAGTATCACCGGCAGGCCAATTTCCGCTGCGGAGTTTTCAACGTCCGTCGCATTCCCTGCCAAGCGATAAGCAGGTACTGGAACGCCGGCCTTAGCGAGCATCTGACGTTGAGCGAATTTGTCGCAGCATCGTTCTATCGATGCGGGGTTCGGACCCGGTAGATCGAAATGCCGGCAGAGCTTGCCAGCTGTCGCATAGACCGCCTCCCTGGCGCTCGTTATGCCAGCAATGTCATAGGTCGCACGTAGCCGGGAACATTCGCGGATCAGCGCATCGAGATTGTCTGTACGGACACGGATTGCCTCAAGCCTCTCTGCCGCAAGATAATCGTACTGAGCTGGATCAGCCGACAGGGTTATTGGGTGAAGACCAAGACGCTGGGCGGCTTGGGCGTATTGCAGACCAGTACCGTGTGTGTTGCCTTCAACCAGAATGAGCGCTCTTCTTGCCATCGGCTGTTAACCTCGATGTGGCGTGCTGTACGGAGGTCCGAGCGTAATCGCATCAGCTTTTTCAGCCGTGCCTGACTCAGACTTGCGGTGAACGTATCATCGTTACCGATCTGCGCTCGCAAAGGTTCTGTGAATTTGTTTGTAAGGATCTGTTGCAACGCCTCGAGCTCGACTCCAATACCGTCGAGCGCTCGATCCGTTCGATCTTGATCCCGGCCTTGAGGTCGTGGTCGAGTAGCTCAGCCATTCGGCTTTCGCCCTCACAGATCCGGGCGGGCGGATTTCCGGGATCAACTTTGTTCGAGCACATTTGGTGCGTAATGGCTTCGGTAGAGATGTGGCGTCGGCCAGCGCGGGCCAGAGGTGGCAGGCCGATGAGAATCCCGAGCGCCACATAAGAACTGGATTTAGGTGATCGGATTTCCCACTTCGCTTGAGATCTGAGGCATGTTCGAGGACTTATTCGCCGACCCGAAGGTCGTAGCGCGTTACCATGACGGGCCCGAGACCTCGAAGCGGCTTCGCTATCTCAAGCATCTCGCCGATCAGCGTGCCGCTCGTGAGACTTTGCTGCGCACCCCGCGAGCTGCTGGTCATTGCGGAGCGGCTGGACCTGCCCGGCGGCAGGCGCGTCAGGCAGGCCGAGATCGACGCGACCGCCCGATACCAGCACGCGCGAACAGAGCCTGCGGTGAGAAGTGGTCCCGGCGTTTGTTCCTTGACCTCGCCGCAGCGTGGCTTTGCTTTCTTGGCCAGCTTGACGAACCGGCTCCAACGAACCGAAGGCCCATTGTGAAAAGGTCGACGACTTCATCGCCTATCAATACGATGAGGGTGGCTTGTCGGCGAGCACCCTAGCAACCAGCGCTGGCAAGTAGAGACTTTCCTCGAACATTTAGGCTTCGAAAAATCTTCGATCGCCGACATCACCGTTGCAGACGTGGACGATTTCCTCGACGTAAAGGGTCGTGGCGGGTGGTCTCGGGTATCGATAGCGACGAGCGCGCACGCCCTGCGCGCGGTCTTCCGCCATGCTCAGCGTCGACAATGGTGTTGCCCCGGAATCGCCGTAGCGGTCGACGCGCCGCGACTGTTCAGGGAAGAAACTTTGCCGATGGGCCCCGGTATGGCCGGATGTAGCGGCTCCTTGAGAGCAAGGACCGCGCGTGAGTCCATGACCACGCGATTCTAAAGCTGCTCGCGATCTACGGACTGCGAAGCGGCGAACTCCGCGGTTTTTGTCTCGAAGACATCGATTGGACGAGAGAGGTCATCAAGGTGACCCGGTCCAAGCAGCGCAATACACAATGCTACCCCCTGGTGACCTCCGTCGACAAGGCTGGCGCGCCCCCCGCTGCCGCCGCCATGAGGTCTCCCTCACCCTCAAGGCTCCGTTCGGGCCGCTGTCGGCGAGCGCAGTGTACCATGTGATTGCAGCCGACTGAGCACCCTAGGTTCAGTCGATGCATTTTGGCCCTCATGGACTTCGCCACGCCTGCACCACCCATTTTGTTGCGCAAGGTCTGAGCCTGAAGGAGATCGGGACCATCTCGGCCGTCGCAGCGCGTTTGCGACCCGCATCTACACCAGGGTCGACCTTGTCGGACTGCGCGAGGTCGGGGCGTTCGATCTGGGAGGACTGGCATGATCCTTTCAGAAATTTTGGCGAGCTTTGTCGATCACCGGCAAGCAATCGGAATGCGCTTCCGTTACGGAGGTGCGCACGCTCAAGTCGTTCAGTCGCTTCGTCGGCGACAGACCTCTGCCGGAGGTGACGGCCGACCGAGTGTTGGCCTTTCTGGCGGGACGCGGCCCGGTGACCCGTTTCTGGGAACGAAAGCATTCTGTTCTGGCGGGGTTCTATCGGTTCGCGATGGCCCGGGGGCATACAAACATATGGCCGTTGCCACGCGCCGTCCCCAAGCCGACGGAAGCCTTCGTTCCCTATATTTACTCCCGCGAGGAGATCGGTCGTTTACTCGACGCCGTCGTCCTGATCGACCATCCTCGCTGTCCTATTGATCCGGACACATACCGAACGCTCCTGCTTCGCCTTTACGGCGCGGGGCTTCGCCTTGGCGAGGCACTGTCCCTCACCTTAGCCGACGTCGACCTCGAGGAAGGGGTCCTGTGCGTCCGCGAGAGCAAGTTTTACAAGACCAGACTGGCTCCGATCGGCCACGACCTCGTGCGCATCTTATCCCAGCACGCTTCTCGCCGCCGCGAAGGCCAGTCTGCAGAATCCCTCTGGTTCCTCACGCGCCAGAGCGCCCCTGTGGCCCTGCAACACGCTGAGAGGGTGTTCACACCGATTACGCGTCAAAGCGAATGTCGTGTGCGCCGGCGCCGGGCCGCGACCTCAGCCTCGCTCTGCATGACCTCCGTCACAGTTTAGCAGTTCACCGCCTCCTCTCCTGGTATCGCAAGGCGCCGACGTCCAACGGCTCGTGCCCAAGCTCTCCACCTAGCCGCCTTGATGCACAGCGATGGGTTTTCGGCGGCCTGAAGCGGCGATCTGGTCGCTGTTGCGGTGCTTTTCCCCGAGCCTCGTCAGGCGCCGGCGGTGATCCGTCGTGATGGCAGGTGGGGGTTTGCAGGTTGCGGTCGACGGGTTCGTTTCGGGGCGTCTGCCCCCATCGTTATGTCGCGAGTTGGGGGATGCGGTCGAAGACGATGCGCAGGATGCGCTGGTCGGGGCACGATGTCGGCAGGTGCAGGCGGATTTGCGATTTCATCTCGACCACCCGCGCAGCGATTTTGATGAGGCGCAATCGGAGCGTGTCGAATTGGGCGACGGCAAAGCTCGAGCGCCTCGGCATCGCGGCCCGCAAGCCCCACATCAACCAGTAAGCACCGGGATGCAGGAATAGCCGGAACTGGTTGGCCGTCGCTCTGGTGCAGGATGTGCGGTCGGCGGCAAGATGCGTCTTCCACGACTTGATGTGGTTCTCGGCCGCGCCGCGCCGGCAGTAGACATCCTCGTAGAGCGCCTTGGCCTTCCCACCGGCAAGGTTGGTGACGACGAAGCGGATATCGCCACCTTGGGCGCCGACCTCGACCCGCGCGATGATGCGCTCGACGCGGCTCCAACTAGCCGCGCCGTCAACGAACTCCTTGAACCTGCGGACCTTGCCTGTCTTGGCCGACGCTTCGAAGCGCGCCGTCGTGCTGGCCTCCAGATCCGCGACATGCTTGCGCAGGGTCGTGGTGGGCGCGAGGCCAAAGATGAAGTCGACGTCGTTGGCGCGGCACCAGTCGATGACCTGCGGGTTGCAATAATGGCTATCGCCGCCGAGCAGGATTCGAATGTTCGGCCAGTTTGATCCGGATCGCCCGCACCAGACGGCGCAGGTGGGGGCGGATCTCAGCCCCACTCGGCCGCTTGGCCGGTTGCAGGATCGCGCTGACGAACCGTCCCGCACCATCGAACACGACGATCGGCTGGAAGCCGTACTCGTCATGGTGGGCATTGAACAGGCGAAGCTGTTGGCCTCCGTGCACAGCGTCGAAGGTGTCGTCAATGTCGAGTACGATCCGCTTCGGCACCTGCCGGAACGAGGCGCAATAGAGATCGACCATCGCCCGTCCCATCGCGACCAGTTCCCGCACGCCGGGTAGGTTCTCCAGCCGGCACATCGTCGATTGCGACGCCAGATCCCGACCCGACGGCAGCGCATCCTGGGCCATCTTGAAGACCGGATCGCGGCGCAGCCGGTTGGCGTCGTTGCCGTCCTCGTAGCCGGCCGCGATCATCTTCATGCGAAAGCCGATCATGTCCGCCAGGCTGTGGACGACCTGGTCCGGGCAGCGCGGATCGTCGATGCAACGCG
>NZ_JAMYSC010000044.1:0-49184 GCF_040321755.1 Mesorhizobium sp. M0276
CGCGGCGGTTTAGCTGGGTCGAGGTTTTCCACAGCAAGAGCATCAATCGCCTCGGTTGGCCCACCCCCACCCCGCCGCGCTTCGCCCGCCACCTCTCCCCCGATCGACGGGGGAGAGGAAAGGCGCGAGCCTTTGCCGGGCGGCACCCTTCCTCTCCCTCCGGAGGGGGGAGAGGTGGCGCTGCGCAGCAGCGACGGAGTGGGGGACGGCTTTTCCGGCAGGCCAGAGGGGCGTGCTGCGTGACCCGCCAACGCCAGCCAATCAGCCAGATTTCCCGTCTCGCGCACCGCGCCAGCGGCACCGCCGCGGCCGACCGCATGGTGCCGGAAGAGACGCCGGTTGCGTTCTCCTT
Organism: Mesorhizobium sp. M0276; assembly: GCF_040321755.1. Taxonomy (NCBI): domain Bacteria; kingdom Pseudomonadati; phylum Pseudomonadota; class Alphaproteobacteria; order Hyphomicrobiales; family Phyllobacteriaceae; genus Mesorhizobium; species Mesorhizobium sp. M0276. Next base: position 353 of record NZ_JAMYSC010000044.1, read on the forward strand.
CGCCGGCACCACGCATGCGGTGATGATGGCGAGCCCAGCCGATTTCGAGGATTTCGCGCTCGGTTTCTCGCTAACCGAAGGCATCATTGCGCAGCCCGACGAGATCGAAGCGATCGAGGTCGAGGACCATGGTGCCGGCATCGACATCCAGATCCGGTTGAAGGACACCGCCAACACGCGTTTCGAGGCGCGGCGCAGGCGATTGGCCGGCCCGGTTGGCTGCGGGCTCTGCGGCATCGAATCCATCGAAGAAGCAATGCGCTCGGTCGACGCGGTTGGTGCGTCGAAACTTACACTTGATGCCGACGATATCGCCGCCTCGGTCAAGCTTCTGTCGAAAGTGCAGCCTCTGCACAGCGAGACCGGAGCGGTGCATGCCGCCGGCTTCTATGTGCCCGGCAAGGGCATCGTCATGGCGCGCGAAGATGTCGGCCGTCACAATGCGCTGGACAAGCTGGCTGGCGCGCTGGCCAAGGCCGGCATCGACGGCGCATCCGGTGCTGTCGTGGTGACGTCGCGCGTTTCGGTCGAAATGGTGCAGAAGGCGGCTTCTATCGGCTCGGCCTTCATCATCGCCGTCTCGGCGCCGACCGCATTGGCCATCCGCACGGCGCAAGAGGCTGGCATGACGCTGGTGGCGCTGGTTCGCGGCGACGATTTTGATATTTTCACCCACCCCGACCGGGTGGTTTGCGGAGTTGCCAAGCATGTCGCATGACGAAGAACACATCATGAGCACCAGCGAGAAGCTGGTGCGCATGGCGAACCAGATCGCCGATTTTTTCCATTCCAAGCCGCGCGAGGAAGGCATTGCCGGCGTCGCAGAGCACATCAACAAGTTCTGGGAGCCGAGAATGCGGCGGCAGTTCTTCGAGATGCTGGACGGCGGCGCCGCGGATTTCAACGAGTTGGTGGTTGCTGCCTCCGCCAGGATCAAACGACCGATCACACCAGCCGAGGCCGACATCAGGCTCGGGCTCAAGGCTTCTCCGGCCGACATCGCCGCCTCGCAAAAATAATCGTCGAGCCACGCCGGCGTATATTCCTTATCGCTAAGGTTTGGGCTGCCCCGATCGGCGTTGCTCTGCTATGGTTTACGATCAGAAATCGTCAGGCCGGGCGGAAAACCTCGTGAGGCCGATCGAGACCCGATACGCCCGCAGCGGCGATGTGCGGCTCGCCTATCAGGTGGTCGGGCAGGGGCCGTTCGATCTCGTCTTCGTGCCGGGCTTCATTTCCAACCTCGACCTGCAGTGGGAAGACGAAGGCTATAGCCGCCTCTTGAAACGGCTCTCGGCCTTCTCGCGGCTGATCCTGTTCGACAAGCGCCGTGACCGAGGTGGACCGCGTGGAGGCGGTGGCGATGGCGGCGATCGTGCGCCACTGGTCGACGATGCTCAATGGCAGCCAGGTCGATCTCGCCACCTTCAAGAAGCAGACCGACGACCTGTTCGCCGCCGTCAAGGCGAAGTCGCAGTGAAGAAATCACTGCCCGGCGATGAACGCCGGGCAGCACTTCGACCATCAACCGCCCGTCGGAAGACGGGCCAATGGAGCATGAAATGCTGACCAAGACCCAAACAGTGAATGGCGCGTCGATCAAGAAGGCTATCGAAGGCCGTGATGGCAGGATGCTGTCGAGCTTCTATGCCGACGACGCGCTGGTGCGGGTGATCGACCGCAACAACCCACCGAGCAAGCCGCGTGAAATTCGCGGGCGCGCGGCGATAAGCACGTTCTGGGACGACATCTGCAGCCATGCGATGACCCATAAGGTCGAAACCACCATCGCCGAGGGCGACAACCTCGCCTTCACGCAAGCCTGCGCCTATCCGGACGGCACCAAGGTGTTCTGCGCGGCGACGCTGGAGCTGAAGAATGGGCTGATTGCACGGCAGACCGTCGTGCAGGCATGGGACGAGTAGGTCAACGGCGAAGCTGCCCATCCCGATTGAATCGGGATGGGCTCTGTTTCAGTGCTGGTGCCTGATCCCGATCGGATTCCACTTTTCTGGATCATGCCCCGGCCGCAACCCCGGAGGAGAAGACAATGTTCAGCGCCAGATGGCAGATCGACGCCAAGTTCGGACACAAGCAGACCGTGCTCGACCTGTTGAAGAAATGGGAACGCGAGATCGGCTCGCAGGTCGGACTCGCCGACCTTGAGTTCAAGATTATGACCGGCTCGATCGGCGCCCGGGAAGCGACGGTCGAGTCGCACCACCAGGTCGAGAGCCTGGCCCAATTGGAGGCTTTCTTCGCCAAGATCGGCAAGATCGACGCGCACGCCAAGTGGGGCAAGGAGATGGAGCCCTACGTCGTGTCAGGCACCAGCCTGTGGAATATCTACCGCATCGTGGAGTAGTGCTCTCTTCTCGCCGCTTACGGGAAGAAGATGCCGGCAGACAGATCGGGGCAGAGGCCAGCTTTTAAAGGTTGGCCCTGCGTCATACCGGTCCTTCGAACCGTTCTTCCTGCTCCCCACGAACGGTGCCTCTACATCAGGCCAAGCTGCTTGTAGAAGCCGAGCGCGTCATAGTAGTCACTCTGGGTGGCTATCTTGCCGTCCTTGATCGAGAACATCGAAGCGCCGGTGAAGGAAAATTTCTTGCCGGTGGCGGCCGTGCCATCGGCCCAAGCGCCTGTGTTGGTGCCGGAAAACTCCCATTCGAAGGAGACGCGGTCGCCTTCCACCACAGGCGCGCCCTTCATCGTCCAGACGGCATCAGGAACGGCCTTGAGGAAGTTGTCGATGACGCCGGTCTTGGCGGTTTCCTTGCCTTTGACCGGGGTGCCGACCGAGGCATCGTAGTAGATGACGTCGTCGGCGAAATAGCTGGCGGCCTTGGTCGAATCATGGGCATTCCAGGCGGCGAGATAGGCTTCGACGACCGATTGGGCGGTGTCGGCAGCAAAGGATGGCCCAGTGGCCAACAGTGCTCCAGCGATGGCTGCGGATGACAGAAACTGGCGGCGATGCATGGTCATTCCTCCTTCTGAGTGCTTGCATTTCCAAGCGCTAGCTATGCGCAACCATCACGTGCCGGACGGCGGTGTAGTCCTCGAGCGCGTAGAGCGACATGTCCTTGCCGTAGCCGGACTGTTTCAGTCCGCCATGCGGCATCTCGTTGGTCAGCATGAAATGGGTGTTGATCCAGGTGCAGCCATATTGCAGGCGGGCAGCCGTCGCCATAGCGCGGGACACGTCCTTGGTCCACACCGAGGATGCAAGGCCATAGTCGCTGTCATTCGCCCAGTTTACCGCCTCGTCGACTTCGGTGAAACGGGTGATCGAGACGACCGGCCCGAACACTTCGCGTCGCACGATCTCGTCTTCCTGCAGGGCGCCGGCAACGACGGTCGGCTGGTAATAGAATCCGGAGCCCTCGCCCGGTTTGCCACCGGTGGTGATCTCGATGTGCTTCAGTTCCGAGGCACGCTCGACGAAGCTCGATACACGGTCGCGCTGGCGGCGCGAGATCAGCGGCCCGATCTCGTTTTCGGTGTCGTCTGGGCGATTGTACTTGATGGTCGAGACGGCTGAGGACAGATCGGCGACAAGCTTGTCGTAGATCTTCTTGCCGGCATAGATGCGGCAGGCGGCGGTGCAGTCCTGGCCGGCATTGTAGTAACCGAAGGCGCGCAGGCCGTTGACCACCGAGCGGAGGTCGGCATCGTCGAAGACGATGACCGGCGCCTTGCCGCCGAGTTCGAGATGGGTGCGCTTGACCGACTTGGCGGCCGCCTGCAGCACCTTCTTGCCGGTGGCGACGTCGCCGGTGATCGAGATCATGTTGACCTTGGGATGGTTGATCAGCGTGTTGCCGACGCTGTCGCCGCGGCCGAGCACGACATTGACCACGCCTTCCGGCAGGATCTCGGCAAGGATCTTCGCCAGTTTCAGGGCCGTCAGCGGCGTCTGCTCGGACGGCTTGAAGACGACGGTGTTGCCGCCGGCGATCGCCGGCGCCAGCTTCCAGGCCATCATCATCAGCGGGTAGTTCCACGGCGCGATGGAAGCGACGATGCCGATTGCGTCGCGGCGGACCATTGAGGTGTGGCCGGGAATGTATTCGCCGGCGACGACGCCCGGCATCGAGCGCACGGCGCCGGCAAAGAAGCGGTAGCAGTCGACGATCGCCGGGATTTCGTCATTGAGCACGGCATTGATCGGCTTGCCGCAATTGAGCGCCTCGAGCGTGGCGAACTCCTTGGCGTCGGCCTCGATGCGGTCGGCGATCTTAAGCAAATAGCCGGAGCGCTGCGCCGGCGTGGTGCGCGACCACAGGAAGAACGCCTTTTCGGCCGCCAGTACCGCCGCCTCGATCTGTGCCTGGCTGGCCTCGGGCAGGTTGAGGATGGTCGCCCCGGTCTTCGGATTGAGGATGGGTTCCTCGGTTTCGGTGCCCTTCTCGAATTTCGAGCCGATCAGCATCTGGGTTTCCATCGGGTTCTCCTTGAACAGGAGCGAGTAGCGAATAGCGAGCAGCGAGCAGGTCTTGGCAGTCGGTTTCCCTATTCGCTATTCGCTACTCCCTATTCGCTGTTTTTCATTTCCCGCTTCCAGCGATCTGGTCGCTGTCGCGGGTGAGGTAATAGGCGGCAAGGATCGGCAGCAGCGTCACCAGCACCACGACCATGGCGACGACGTTGGTGACCGGGCGCTGGCGCGGACGGATCAGCTCTTCAAGCATCCAGATCGGTAGCGTCTGCTGCTGGCCTGCGGTGAAGGTGGTGACGATGACCTCATCGAAAGACAAGGCAAAGGCCAGCATGCCGCCGGCCAGCAGTGCGGTGGCGATGTTGGGCAGCACGACATGGCGGAAGGTCTGGAAGCCGTCGGCACCAAGATCCATCGACGCCTCGATCATCGAGCCTGATGTGCGGCGAAAGCGGGCGACGGCGTTGTTGTAGACGACGACGACGCAGAAGGTGGCGTGGCCTAGCACGATCGTCCAAAACGAGAACGGGATGTCTGCCAGCGAAAAGGCCGAGCGCAGCGCGATGCCGGTGATGATGCCGGGCAGCGCGATCGGCAGGATGACCAGCAGCGAGATGGTTTCGCGGCCGAAGAATTTTGTCCGCGACACAGCCGCCGAACAGAGCGTGCCGAGGACGAGCGCTATCGCCGTCGAGATGGCCGCGACCCTGACCGACAGCGACAGTGCCTGCCAGACGTCGGGCCGGTTCCAGGTAACGGCGAACCATTGCGTCGTCAGCCCCGGCGGCGGCCAGACGAAACTCTTCTCTTCGGTGGTGAACGCGTAGACGAAGATCAGCAGGATTGGCAGGTGCAGGAACAGCAGCCCGCAGGCGGCGGCCACCTTCAGGCTGAGAGGCGCGGATTGCGAGCCATCAGAGCGCATCGAAGGCCCCCATGCGCTTGGCGCCCCAGAGATACAATCCCATGATGACGATCGGCACCACGGTGAAGGCGGCGGCGAGCGGGATGTTGCCGGCGGTGCCTTGCTGCGAATAGACCGCCTGGCCGATGAACAGCCGCGAGGTGCCGATGATCTGCGGGATGATGTAGTCGCCGAGCGTCAGCGAGAAGGTGAAGATCGAACCGGCGACGATGCCCGGCAACGCCAGTGGGAACAGCACGTTGCGGAAGGTCTGTCCCGGCGAAGCCCCCAAGTCGGACGATGCCTCGACCAGATTGCCGGGCACGCGCTCGAGCGCCGCCTGTACCGGCAGGATCATGAAAGGCAGCCAGACATAGACGAAGACGATGAAGGTGCCGGTGAACGACACCGACAGCGAATTGCCGCCAACGACCGGCAGCGACAGCCAGGCGTCGAGTACCCACGACAGATGCAGCTTGGCGAGCAGCCAGGTCAGGATTCCTTCCTTGGCCAGGATAAGCTTCCAGGCATAGATCTTGACCAGGTAGCTCGACCACAGCGGCAGCATGATGCCGAGGTAGAACAGCGCCTTCCAGCGGCCGCGCGCATAGCGCGCCGCGTAGTAGGCGATCGGGAAGGCGACGACGGCCGAGGCCAGCGTGACCAGAGCCGCCATCGTCACCGTCCGCAGGATGATGTCGAGATTGGCGGCCTGGAACAGGTCGGCATAGGTCTTCAACGTGAACTCTCGGTTGATGAGGCCGGAAAACTCGTCGATGGAGAAAAAACTCTGCGCCAGGAGGGCGAATAGCGAGCCGATATAGACGATCCCGAGCCACAGCACCGGCGGCAGCAGCATGAGCAGCAGCAGGACCTTCGGCTTGCGCCAGAAAAGATCCGACAGCGCGCCTCGCAAGCCGCCGCTGCCCGGCAGGATGGCGGGGGTGGGATTGGAGTTGAGCGCGGCGATTGTCATCGGGCCGCTCTGTATTGCGGGAGATCATGAGACAGGTAGCGCTCTACGGCGCCCCCCTCTGTCCTGCCGGACATCTCCCCCTCAAGGGGGGAGATTGGCTGTCCATTCGGGTTTCGCCAATCTCCTACGTGGCAGAATTGGCGAGGCCGGGAAGCTACTGATCTCCCCCCTTGAGGGGGAGATGTCCGGCAGGACAGAGGGGGGCGCTTCGCGCAAACCTTCATCATGCCGGCTCATCCATCAGGTGCAGATGCTCGCGGTTGAAGGTGAGCACGACCGTCTCGCCTTCCCCTGGCAAGGCCGTGCCGGCCGGCACGATGGCGTGCAACCGCAGCCCGTCGGCGTCGAGTGCCAGCTTCGTCGTGGCGCCGAGATAATTGGTCGAGACGAGGCGGGCGGACACGCCTTCACCACTGGCCGCTCGTCCGACGCGAATGGATTCAGGGCGCAGGCTGCCCCAGCGATGCTGGCCGGAATAACGCTGGACGAAATCCGGCGGCAGTACATTGGATGAGCCGACGAAATCGGCAACGAAGCGGGTCTTCGGCCGCTGGTAGATATCCTCCGGTGTACCGATTTGCATGATCTTGCCGTCATTGAAGACGGCGACGCGGTCGGCCATCGACAGCGCCTCGCCCTGATCGTGGGTGACGAAGACGAAGGTGATGCCGAGGGCCTTCTGCAGCGACTTCAGTTCCTCCTGCATGTTCTCGCGCAATTTGAGGTCGAGCGCGCCAAGCGGCTCGTCGAGCAACAGCACCCTGGGCTGGTTGACCAGCGCGCGGGCGAGTGCGACGCGCTGGCGCTGGCCGCCGGAAAGCTGGCCGGGGCGGCGAGCGCCATAGCCGGGCAGCCGCACCAGAGCCAGAGCCTCTTCCGCAGCCTTGTGCCGTTCAGCCTTGCCGGCGCCCTTGACCATCAGCCCGTAGGCGACGTTGTCGAGCACATTCAGATGCGGGAACAGCGCATAGTCCTGAAACACGGTATTGACGTTGCGTCGATAGGGCGGCACGCCTTCGGCGCGTTCGCCAAAGATCGAGATCGAACCGGAGGTCGGCTGCTCAAAACCGGCGATGAGGCGCAGACAGGTGGTCTTGCCGGAACCGGACGGCCCCAGCATGGCGAAGAATTCGGCCGGCGCGATCTCGAGATCGACCGCGTCGACGGCGCGAACGCTGCCGAAATGGCGCGAGGCTTTCTGGAAGGAAACGGCTGATGTCATGGTGCTGTCAGTCTGTTGCATGCTTGATGTGTTGATATCGCGCGACGTCCTACCTCCCCCTTGTGGGGAGGTCGCGGCGGAGCCGCGGGTGGGGGTGATCTGGCGCGAGCGGCCGAGCAGGCCCCCACCCCGACGCTACGCGTCGACCCTCCCCACAAGGGGGAGGGTAAGAGCGCTTAACGACCGCCGATGACGCCAATATAGTCCGACACCCAGCGGTAATAGGGCACGCACTGGTCGTTCTGGGTGGTGCATTTCGAGACCGGAGTCTTCCAGAACTTGATCTTGCCGAAATTGTCGTAGCCGTTGGTCTTGCAGCCTTCGTCGGTCAAAAGCTCATTGCCCTTACAGGCGGCTGGCACAACGGGCAGCGAACCAAACCAGGCCGAGACATCACCCTGCACCTTGGGCGACAGCGAATGTTCCATCCACATATAGGCGCAATTGGGATTGGCCGAATCGGCTTCCATCATCGTGGTGTCGGCCCAACCGGTGGCGCCCTCCTCCGGAATGGTCGAGGCGATCGGCTTCTTGGCGGCGATCAGCGTGTTGACCTGGAAAGGCCACGAACCGGAAGCGACGACGCCTTCGTTCTGGAAATCGTCGACCTGGATAGCTGCGTCATGCCAGTAGCGGCCGACCAGGGTGCGCTGGACGCGCAGCAGGTTGAGCGCTGCCTTGTACTGGTCCTCATTCAGTTCGTAAGGATCCTTGATGCCGAGTTCCGGCTTATGGAACATCAGATAGTTGGCCGCATCCGCAATGTGGATCGGCCCATCATAGGCCTGCACGCGCCCCTTGTTGGATTTGCCATCCGGCAGCTTCATTTCCTCGAAGACGACACTCCAGCTCTTGGGAGCCTCCTTGAATACGTCGGTGTTGTACATCAGGACGTTGGGACCCCACTGGTAGGGAACGCCGTAATGGACGCCGCCGACGGTAAACCACGGCGCGTCCTTGAGGCGCTCATCGACCGTTTTCCAGCTCGGGATGAGGTCGGTGTTGATTGGTTGCACGCGCTTGCCGGCAACGAGACGCAGCGAGGCATCGCCTGAGGCGGTGACAAGGTCGAAACCACCCTCGTTCATCAGCGAGACCATCTCGTCGGAAGTATTGGCCGTCTTGACGTTTACCTTGCAGCCGGTTTCCTCCTCGAAAGAGGTCACCCAGTCATAGCCCTTGTCGGTTTCGCCGCGTTCGATGTAGCCCGGCCACGCCACGATGTTGAGCTGGCCTTCGCCCTTGCCAAGTTCCTTGACCTGGGCGACGGCCTGGCCGGAGAAGGTCAGCGCGATCGTCAAGGCAGTGCATGACTTGAGGAATGAATTCATCGTCGATCTCCCATTTTGGCGCCTGACTGCGAAAGCCGGTTTTCGGTCCTCGCCAGGGGTCACGCGCAGCCTGAAAAGTCAGTTCGTCCATTTGGACTTGATGCCGCTCTGATGGCGGCTTGTCCCTGCAATCGGAAAGTGCTGTGAAAAACCCGGTTTCGCAAATTGATTTATCAGAAAGGCGATATCGGTTTTACCGATAGCCAGACGCCCCCCTTCAAGCCAGCGCCGTCACCAGCCAGCAGGCGGCATTGAAGCGAGCCTCACCGTCCTCTATGAAAGGCGCGAACGCGGCAGGCAACACCGTAGTGATTTTTTCGGCCGTTGCCCGGTCAACCTCGCGCAGCGCGGCGCCGACCGACCCTAGCCGGGTGACGTACGTCATCAGATCGTCTTGGGCGATCTGACACAGGACGTCCGCCTGTTCGACTTCGATTGATGCCCAGCCGCTCGCGTCAAGGATCCGCTTCACCTTGGCGCCGTCGGCAAAGGCAAACTGCCCCGGCGCATCGGGGTCTGGCGCGGGTGCGGGCGGCAGGAAAGGCGCAGCCGCTCGCGCAGCGGTCGTCATGAAATCATTCTCGACTGGACTGCGCCAAGCAACAAAGGCGAGTTTGCCACCGCGCCTTGCGGCCCGTCTTATGTTGGTGAACGCGGCCACGGGATCATCGAAGAACATGACACCAAAGCGCGAGACAACAGCGTCGAAGTGCCCAGATTCGAATGCATACGCCTGGGCATCGCCCACTTCAAAACTTGCGTTTGCTACCTCTTCCCGCCGCGTGCGCTCCGTCGCCAGGGCGACAAGCGGCTGCGAGATGTCAAGCCCAACACAACGTCCGTCGTTGCCCACGAGGCGCGCCATCGCCAGAGTTGTAGCGCCGGCGCCGCAGCCGATGTCCAGGACATTGCCCCCTTCCCCGGGATAGCCGGCATCGACTACCAGCCGCTCGAACGGCGCCAGTACCTCGTCGAGGATCGGCTGCATCTCGACCCAGGCCTTTCCGCTGACATCATTCCAGAGCGCGGCTTGCCGTGTGTTTGGCTGCGCGGATTGTGGCATAACGGACCTCACTTGCTGTTGCTCTCACCGCTCGTCGTGAGCACTCTACGAGTTCAAGCCGACTTGAGGTCAAGCATGAAAGATATGGATATTGCCGAAGTGTCACGCCGCACCGGCGTGCCCGCCTCGACACTTCGCTACTACGAGGAGAAGGGCCTCATTGCCTCGATCGGCCGTCGCGGCCAGCGCCGCTTGTTCGACCCGGCCGTCCTGGAACGGCTCGCCTTGATCGCGCTTGGACGCGCCGGTGGATTTGCACTGGACGAGATTTCCGCGATGCTGACGCCCGACGGCCTGCCGAAAATGGATCGAGGGCGCCTGGATGCCAAGGCGAACGAACTTGACCAAACCATCCAGCGCCTGACCGCGATCCGAGAGGCTTTGCGTCACGCCGCCCGATGTCCGGCAGCCCGGCCGATGGAGTGTCCGACGTTCCGCCGCGCCGTCAGGCTTGCCGGCGCCGGCCGCTTCGAGGTTGCTCCAATCGGGCCGTTCAAGGCGGAGGCGGTCTCTGTCACAAGGCGCGAGCGCAGGACTGGCGACGTCAACTGGAGTAGGCCACACTAGCGGCGGACCGTCCGTTGCGATTGGGCAAGGCCGATGAAATCACGCGCCGCCTGCGGCAGGCCGGAACCGCGCCGCCAGACCATGCCGACCTGCACCACCGGCAAGGAGCCCGAAATGTCGCGCGATTCGATGCGGTCGCCTTCGAGCGACCAGGGCCGGTAGACGAGGTCGGGCAACAGCGCCACGCCGGCACCGGTCGCGACCAGACTGCGCACGGCTTCGACGGAACGCGTGCGGAAGGCGACATGTGGCTTGGCGCCGATTGCCGTCAGCAGCTTGCCAGTATTTTCCTCGATCTCATCGACGGTCAGCATAATTAGCGTTTCGGAGGCAATGTCGCCAATGCTGATGATGTCTGCGCTGACGAGCGGGTGGCCGAGCGGCAGCCACAGCCGATAGGCCGAGACTTCGAGGATTTCCGACTGCAGCGCGGTGCGGTCGCGCAAATTGGAGGTGACCATGACGGCAATGTCGAGCTTGCCGCCGATCAAGAGATGCTCGAGGTAGTCGCCATTATCCTCGATTGCCGAGACCTCGACGCCGGGATAGGCGCGGCGGTAGCGGGCAAGCAGATCCGATAGCACGTAACCTGCGACGAGCGAGGTGACGCCCAGCTGCAGCCGACCGCCTGCCACCGTTTGCTCGCCGGAGAAAGAACGGCGCGCGTCGGACACATCGGCGAGGATCTTGGTGGCGTGGCGCAGGAACTGATGACCCTTGTGGGTTATGTTGAGGCCGCGCGGATGGCGTTCGAACAGTTCGACGCCGAGATCGCTTTCGAGTTCCTTGATCGCTTCGGTGACCGACGACTGTGAGATCGAGAGGTTCTGCGCGGCACCCGAGACCGTGCCTTGCTCGGCCACGGCGATGAAGAACTGCAACTGGCGGATGGTGAAGGCCATAGCCGGACTAAACACGGCGGAGGCGGCGGTGGGAAGTGCCGGCCAAACCGTCGGCATAAGTTGGCTGGATCAGAACCCGCTCTCCGCGCCGACGATGCTGAGCCGCGCGCCGGCCTGCGCCAAGGCCGCGGCGATGTCGTGCGGCGGCGACCGGTCGGTGGCGATCTCGGAAAAACTGTCGAAGCCGCAGACCTGGACCAGACCGAGGCGGCCGAACTTCGAGTGATCGGTGATGACGAGCGAACGCTGACCGCGCGACAGCACCATGCGCGCGAATTCGGCTTCTTCCAGGTCATAGTCCATGACCCCCATCACCGCATCGATGGCACCGGTGGAGATGATGGCGTGGCTGACCGAGAAGCGGCTGACGAAGTCAATGGCCGAGGCGCCGAAGGCGGCGCCGGAATCGCTGCGCAGCTCGCCGCCGGCCATGTAGACCTTATTGCCGTTGATGGTGGCCAGCGTGCGGGCGATATCCGATGAGTTGGTGACGACCGTCAGGCGCCGATGGCCGAGCAGCTCGCGGGCCAGGAACGAGGTTGTCGTGCCGGTGTCGAGCATGATCGATTCGCCATCGCGGATGGTGCCGGCGACCATGCGGGCAATGATGCGCTTGGCATCGGCATTCTCACGCATGCGCCGCTCGAACGGCGCTTCGCCTACCATCGACGGCAGGCCGATGGCGCCATGCATCTTGAGGACGGAGCCGTCGCCGGTGAGAGGCTTGACGTCGCGGCGCACGGTCTCGAGCGACACGCCCAGCCGGTCGGCCAGGCTGGCGATGGTGACAGTGCCTTCTTCCTGCAGCAGCCGCAGGATCTCGCCGTGGCGCTTGGATTGAGCCATTTGGTTCCCCGAACTGAGACTCTGACCGATTTTAAGGTAATTCAAGCGTTTTTAAAGGAGCCATCTTAGGTTTCGGGCAAAACACCCAAAAAAGGTCACATCTTTTTCTTGACAACCGAGCAACCCGGGCGTGAAGTCAAGACAGGGTTCGGAGCTGCAACGGGAGGGTGATGGCAGATCCGCAACTCACGCACCAGGCCGTTTGTAACGTGCCGGGCGCGAGGAAGTTTCAGATCCGCGGGGGCGGATGCCGGGCTCAAAGACCTGGCCAAGGGGCTCGTCGGTGCGGTGCGGGATACCGATCCTGGCATCCCGCACCGACGAGATTTTTTCCGTTTCTCCCCGCCATCGTCGCTCTGTCCATGGCACCTTATCGAACCCCCAGCAAACCAGGGATGATTCCGTGACCGCCGAAGAACGCATCCGCGACCTGCCCTGCTGGACCGGCGGCATCGAAATCGCACCCCTACCCGGCGGTCTGAGCAACGCCAACTATGTGGTCACGGATGCGGCCGGCAAACATGTCGTTCGCTTCGGCAAGGACTATCCGTTCCACCATGTCTTTCGTGAGCGCGAGGTGATGACCGCGCGGGCGGCCCATGCCGCTGGTTTCGCACCGGCCGTCCTCCATGCCGAGCCGGGCATCCTGGTGACGGAGTTTCTCGGCGCCAAAACCTTGCAGGCGGAGGATGTGCGCACCAGTCTCGGGCGTATCGCGGCGCTCATGCGCGCCTTCCATCGCGAGATGCCCAATCACGTCTCCGGCGCCGGCTTCATGTTCTGGGTGTTCCATGTCATCCGAGACTATGCGCGCACGCTTGAAGAAGGCGGCAGCCGCAAACGCAGCGACCTGCCGCGCCTGCTGACGCTGGCTGACGAGCTGGAGCGCGCACAGAAACTGCTGCCGATCGTCTTTGGCCACAACGATCTGCTGCCGGCCAACATTCTCGACGATGGCAACAGGCTGTGGCTGATCGACTTCGAATATGCCGGCTTCAATACGGCGATGTTCGATCTCGCCGGCGTAGCCTCCAACGCCGGGATGAGCGACGAGGAATCCTTCGCCTTCCTGACCGCCTATTTCATGAAGGAACCGGATGAGGCGATCCGCCGCTCGCACGCGGCTATGCAATGCGCTTCGCTGCTGCGCGAGGCGATGTGGAGCATGGTGTCCGAGCTCTACCTCGACGCGCCCGGCATCGACTACGTCGCCTACACCGAGGAAAACCTGACGCGGCTCGACGCCGCGCTGGAAAACTACAGAACGAAGTACGGGACACAGAAATCATGACATTGCCCAGCCAGGCCGCCATCGTCGTCATTGGCGGCGGCATCATCGGCTGTTCGACAGCGTATCACCTGGCGCGCGACCACAAGGCTGATGTCGTGTTGCTGGAGCAAGGCAAGCTGACCTCGGGCTCGACCTGGCACGCCGCCGGCCTTGTCGGCCAGCTGCGCTCGTCAGCGTCGATCACCCGTGTGCTAAAATACTCAGTCGACCTCTACAAGGGACTGGAGGCCGAGACCGGCCTCGCCACCGGCTGGAAGATGACCGGGTGCCTCAGGCTCGCCACCAATGCCGACCGCTGGACCGAGTACAAAAGGCTGGCGACGACGGCGAAAAGTTTCGGCATGGACATGCAATTGCTGTCCCCGGCGGAGATCAAATCCATGTGGCCGCTCATGGAAACTGGCGATCTCGTCGGAGCCTCCTGGCTGCCGACCGATGGCCAGGCGAGCCCCTCCGACATCACGCAGTCGCTGGCCAAGGGCGCGCGCATGCATGGCGCGAAATTGTTCGAGGATGTCCGCGTCACCGGTTTCGAGATGAAGGACGGCCGCATCACGATGGTAAAGACCAGCAAGGGCGACATCGCCTGCGACAAGGTGGTCAACTGCGCCGGGCAATGGGCACGGCAGGTCGGCGCGATGGCCGGCATCAACGTGCCGCTGCAGCCGGTGAAGCACCAGTACATCATCACCGAGAAGATCGATGGGCTGGCGACCGACGCGCCGACCATTCGTGACCCGGACCGGCGCACCTATTTCAAGGAGGAGGTCGGCGGGCTGGTGATGGGCGGCTACGAGCCGAATCCACAGGCCTGGACGACCGATCTCCCCGGGGGCGACGTACCCAATGATTGGGAGTTCAGACTGTTCGACGACGATTACGATCATTTCGAGCAACACATGATGCAGGCGATCGCGCGTATGCCGGCGCTGGAAACCGTCGGCGTCAAGCAGATGATCAACGGCCCGGAGAGTTTTACGCCGGACGGCAATTTCATCCTCGGCACTGCGCCCGAATGCGCCAACATGTTCGTCGGCGCCGGCTTCAACGCCTTCGGCATCGCATCGGGCGGCGGGGCCGGCTGGGTGCTGGCGCAGTGGGTTGTCGACGGCGAAGCGCCACTCGACCTGTGGGTCGTCGATATCAGGCGCTTTTCCAATTTGCACCGCGACCGGCAGTGGGTCCGCGACCGCACTCTGGAAGCCTATGGGAAACACTATACGATCGGCTTTCCGCATGAGGAGTACGTCAGCGGGCGGCCTCGTATCGTCTCGCCCCTTTACGACAGGCTGAAACAGCAGCGCGCCGTGTTCGGCTCGAAGCTCGGCTGGGAGCGGCCTAACTGGTTTGCGCCCGAAGGTGTCGAGCCCCAGGACATCTATTCGATGGGGCGGCAGAACTGGTTCGCCGCGGTCGGCGACGAACACCGGCACGTGCGCGAAAAGGTAAGCATCTTCGATCAATCGTCCTTCGCCAAATACGAGCTGAGCGGGGCTGACGCGCTCAAGGCGCTGGACTGGATCTGCGCCAACGACGTCGGCAAGCCGGCCGGCCGGCTGACCTATACGCAGCTTCTCAATACACGCGGCGGCATCGAGGCCGACCTGACGGTGGCGCGGCTGGCGGAGGAAAAGTTCTACATCGTCACAGGCACAGGTTTTCGCACACATGATCTGTCATGGATCAGCGACCATATCGGCCAAGGGCTCAGTGCCACGCTTGTCGACGTCACCGAGGATTTCGGCACGCTTTCGCTGATGGGCCCTCGGGCGCGCGACGTGCTTTCGGCGGTGACCGGCGCGGACGTGTCGAACGCGGCATTCCCATTCGGCCATGTGCGTGAGATTGCCGTCGCCGGTCACACGGTTCGGGCGCTGCGCGTCACCTATGTCGGCGAGCTCGGCTGGGAACTGCATGTGCCGATCGCGGCCACCGGCGAAGTCTTCGACTGCCTGATGGAGGCAGGAAAGACGTATGAGATCCGCCCGGTCGGCTATCGTGCGCTCGAATCGCTGCGGTTGGAAAAAGGCTATCGCGCCTGGGGCTCCGACATCACGCCCAATGACACGCCGCAGGAAGCAGGCCTCGGCTGGGCGGTCAAGCTGCGCAAGAATACCGATTTCATTGGGCGGCGAGCGCTCGAGACGGCCAGCGGCGCGGCGCTGAAGAAACGTTTCGCCGGCTTCACGGTCGATGACCCCGAGATCGTGTTGCTCGGACGCGAGACCATCCTACGCAATGGCGAGCTGGTCGGCTATCTCACCAGCGGTGGCTACGGCTACACGCTGGGCAAGAACATCGGCTACGGCTATGTGCGCAACGCCGATGGCGTCAGTGAAGATTTTCTCACCTCGGGCGACTACGAACTGGTGGTCGCGATGGAACGAACACCGGCCAATATCCATCTCGAGCCGATGTACGATCCGACAGCCGCCAAGGTCAAAGCGTAGATCAAATCACGCGCAAAGCGAGACCGCGGCTCGGCACGGTGTCGGCCTCGCCCGGCATGGAAATGTAAGGCCTCGTTTCCTCGACGCGGCTGACGAGACCTTGCGCCTCGAGCTCGGCGATGCGCGCGGCGAAGCCCGCTTCCCACAGCGTGTTCTTGACCGTCAGCACGATGATGCCGCCCGGCCTGCAGATGCGGATCAGTTCGTCCAGCCCCTCAGTGCCGACATGGCCGGAGGTGAAGACGCCGGCCGAGATGATCCCGGCATAGGCATCGTCGGCAAAGGGCAGATGACCGCCGAGAGCCAGGCAATGAAGCGCCGAATAGACGCCCTTGCGCGCGGCCTGAGCCAGCATGCCTTCCGAGATGTCCAGTGCCTCGACCTGGGGATAGCCGGCAATGTTCAACCATTCGCCGATCAGCCCAGTGCCGGCCCCGGCATCGAGCAGCGGTGCGGCACCGCGCGGCAGATGGCGGGCCAGCAGCGCAAGGCAGATCGTTGGGTGGCGATAGCCGGCGGCCGACATGTCGGCGTCATAGGTCTGCGACCAGCTGTTATAGAGTGCTGCGACCTCCTCCGGGCGCTTGGCCGCATAGACGGCGCCAAGTGCACCATGATGTTTGCTGTCCGCCACTTTTGTCCTGTCCACCATTCCTTGGGTCTCACATCGGATGATAGCCAAAGCACGAAAATTGTGGAACCGTCGCTGCGACAAATAACAGCGTGGGGGCGCAGGCATGGTGACAGACGAAGTGCGCGCGACATTGGCCGTCATTCCCGTGCTGGCCGGCTACACCGGGCCACTCGAACGGCTTGGCGGTCTCACCAATCTGGTATTCAGGGCCGGCCAATTCTGCCTGCGCATTCCCGGCAAAGGTACCGAAGAATACATCAACAGGGCCAACGAGGCGGTAGCGGCGCGCGAAGCGGCAAAGGCAGGGGTCAGCCCTGAGGTGCTGCATGTCGATCCCGCCACCGGAATCATGGTGACGCGCTTCATCGCCGGCGCCGAGACGATGTCGCCGGAAAAATTCAAGCTTCGGTCGGGCAGTCCCGCGCGGGCTGGCGAGGCTTTTCGCAAGCTGCACAATTCAGGCGCGGTGTTTCCCTTCCGCTTCGAATTGTTTGCGATGATCGACGATTATCTCAAGGTGCTGTCGACCAAGGATGTCGCCCTGCCCGCCGGCTATCATGACGTGGTGCACGAGGCCGAGACTGTGCGATCGGCGCTCGCCGCCCATCCGCTGCCCATCGTCGCCTGCCACTGCGATCCGCTGTGCGAGAACTTCCTCGACACGGGTGAGCGGATGTGGATCGTCGACTGGGAATATTCGGGCATGAACGACCCGCTCTGGGACCTTGGCGACCTCTCCGTGGAAGGCAGATTCGACGCAGCGCAGGACGAAGAGATGATGCGCGCCTATTTCTGCGGCGAGGCGAGGCCGGCCGAGCGCGGCCGCATCGTCATCTACAAGGCGATGTGCGATTTGTTGTGGACGCTGTGGGGACTGATCCAGCTCGCCAACAACAATCCGGTCGACGACTTTCGCACCTATGCCGATGGCCGCTTCGCCCGCTGCAAGGCGCTGATGGAGACGCCGGAGTTTTCACGGCATCTGGCGATTATACGTCAGGGCTGAGCCTGGACTAATTGACGCCCTTCGGCACGTTCTCCGGCGGCACCGTGGTCTCGACGACTTTCTGGCGGTGGAAGATGAACAGGCCGGCGAGAACGACGATGCCCGAGCCGATCAGAATGCGCGGGCCGGGAACGTCGCCGAAGAACACCAGCCCGAACACCACCGCCCACAGGAGCAGCGTGTAGTGCAGCGGAGCCAGTGTCGAGGCCGGAGCCAACTTGAGCGCCCTGGTGATCATCAGATGCGCGCCGCAGGAGACGATGCCGAGCAGCAGCATGGCACCAAAATCGAGTGCTGACGGCGTTTGCCAGGCACCTATGGTCAGCACACCGCCGACCAGCAGCGTGCCGATGGTCTGCCACGTCACCAGATTGGTGTCGCTGGTGCCGCGCAGCCGCCGGTTGAGGATGATGGCGGAAGCGAAGGCGATGCTGCCTGCCAGCGCGAAGCCAGATGACAGCGAGAATGCCGCCGAGGACGGTTTCAGCATGATCAGCACGCCGCAGAAGCCGAGCAGGATCGCCATCCAGCGGCGCCAGCCGACCTTTTCGCCAAGCAAGAGATGCGAGAGTGCCGCAACGTAGATCGGCCCGGCCATGTAGAAACTCATCACATCCGCGAGCGGCAGATAGACGACGGCGGCATAGAAGAGCGCGGTGTCGAGCGTGGTCATGACAATGCGCAGCAGCTGCAGCTCCAGGCGTTCCAAGCGGAACAGCTTGGCCGCGCCCTGATGGGCGATCATCGGGCCAAGCACGAAGAAGGCGCCAATGGACCGGATCAGCACCACCTGGCCGACGGAGAAGCTGGCGACCAGCCACTTGCCCATGGCGTCGTTCAGCGCAAACAGGAAGTCGCCGGCCAGCATCAGCAGAATGCCGGCCAGAAGCACGTTCCGAACTGTGGAATTCTGCGCCACGGGCTGCGTCATGCCGATCCCGATTCCTCCCCTGTGTAAGCGGCGTCGTAGACGGAAGCAGCGGCTTTGACGAGGAGAATTCGGGCAATGGGTAAGACCAGCGCCGGGAATCCGCTGTATCTAGAGCAATTCCAGGAAAAGTGTGAAACGGTTTTCTGTCCGGAATTGCGTCAAAACAAAGAGCTAGCAGTGGTTCGCCGTTTCAGCGAGACGGTGACCCGCTCTAGCTGGATATGTGCCGCCGGTTCACCATCCCCGGCCGCCCATCGATCGAAAGCCGGGTCTCCTGCTTCGTCCGCTGCGCCACCACTTTACCCCTGGCGATGACGCACAGGCGCTCGGCGCGCAGGCGCAGGGCCTCGACCGGATTGCCGGCGTCGAGGATGACGAGGCTGGCGCGCTTGCCCACCGCCAGGCCGAGATGATCGAGCCCCATGATCGACGCGTTGACATTGGTGACCATGTCGAAGCAACGCGCCATGTCGGCCGGGCTCGACATCTGGGCGACATGCAGACCCATGAAGGCGACGTCGAGCATGTCAGCGGTGCCCAGAGAATACCAGGGATCGAGCACGCAATCCTGGCCCCAGCCGACGCGAATGCCGAGCGCCAGCATCTCCTTGACCCGGGTCAGCCCTCGGCGCTTGGGGAAGGTGTCATGGCGGCCCTGCAGCATGATGTTGATCAGCGGATTGGGAATGACCGAGACGCCGGCCTCGGCGATCAGCGGCAGCAGCTTCGAGACATAGTAATTGTCCATCGAATGCATCGAGGTGAGGTGCGATCCGACCACCCGACCGTGAAGACCAAGGCGCTGCGTCTCATAGGCAAGCTGTTCGATGTGACGCGACAGCGGGTCGTCAGTCTCGTCGCAATGCAAGTCGACCATCAGGCCTCGCCTGGCCGCAATCTCGCACAGCTCCGTTACCGAGCGCGTGCCGTCGGCCATGGTGCGCTCGAAATGCGGGATGCCTCCGACAATGTCGACGCCCATGTCCAGCGCGCGGATGGTGTTCTCCCGTGCCGATGGCGAGCGATAAAACCCGTCCTGCGGGAAGGCGACCAGTTGCAGATCGATATAAGGCGCCACCGTCTTCTTGACGTCGAGGAGGGCCTCGACCGCCAGTAGCCTGTCGTCGCAGACGTCGACATGGGTGCGGATGGCGAGCAGACCCATCGACACAGCCCAGTCGCAATAGGCCAGCGCGCGGTCGCGCACCGCCTCATGCGTCAAAAGCGGCTTCAACTCGCCCCATAGTGAAATGCCTTCGAGCAGCGTGCCCGAAGCATTGATGCGCGGAACGCCGTAAGAGAGCGTTGCGTCCATGTGGAAATGCGGATCGACGAAGGGCGCGGAGACCAGGTTGCCTCGGGCGTCGATCTCGGTTTGCGCGGAACCACGCAGAGCGGGCTCGATCGCCGCGATGGTCTCACCGGAGATGCCAATGTCGGCAACCCTGCCATCAGGCAGCGTGCCGCCGCGTACGATAAGGTCGAAATCCATGTCGCCATCCCGCTTGAAGAATCATCCAGCGCGGCTCCTCCTTCTCCCTTGTGGAGAAGGAAAAACTCCCTACTCCGGCACGAACCTTACCGCGCCCTTGGCCGCGCTGGTGGCCATCGCGGCATAGGCGCGCAAGGCGGTCGTCACCTTGCGCTTGCGCTTTTCCTCGGGCTTCCAGGCCAAGGCGCCCTTTGCTTCCATCGCAGCGCGGCGGGCAGCGATTTCAGCGTCGCTAACGGCAAGGCGGATGCTGCGGTTGGGGATGTCGATCTCGATCGTATCGCCTTCCCGCACCAAGCCGATCAGGCCGCCTTCGGCGGCTTCCGGCGACGCATGGCCGATCGACAGGCCCGACGTGCCGCCAGAGAAGCGCCCATCGGTGACCAGGGCGCAGGCCTTGCCGAGCCCCTTCGACTTCAAATAGCTGGTCGGGTAGAGCATCTCCTGCATGCCGGGGCCGCCGCGCGGTCCCTCATAGCGGATGACGACGACATCGCCGGCCTTGATCTCGTTGGACAGGATCGCTTTGACGCTCGAATCCTGGCTTTCGAATACGCGGGCCGGGCCGGTGAACTTCAGTATCGATTCGTCGACGCCGGCCGTCTTCACGATGCAGCCGTCGAGCGCCAGATTGCCTTTCAGAACGGCGAGGCCGCCATCCTTGGAAAAGGGATGTTGCGCCGAGCGGATAGCACCCTTTTCGCGGTCGAGATCGAGCTCGTCCCAGCGACGGTCCTGGCTGAAAGCGACCTGCGTCGGCACGCCGCCAGGGGCAGCGAGGAAGAAATCGCGCACGCTCTGGCTGGTCGTACGGGAAATATCCCAATGGTCGAGTGCTTCACCGAGCGTGGACGTATGAACTGTCGGCAGGTCGCGGTTGATCAAGCCGGCATTGTCGAGCTGGCCGAGGATCGCCATGATGCCACCGGCGCGGTGGACGTCTTCCATATGGATGTCCGCCTTGGCGGGAGCCACCTTGCACAGCACCGGCACCTTGCGGGAAAGCGCGTCGATGTCATCCTGATCGAAGTCGATCTCACCCTCATGCGCGGCTGCGAGGATGTGCAGCACGGTGTTGGTCGAACCGCCCATGGCGATGTCGAGCGTCATGGCGTTCTCGAAGGCGCCCTTCGAGGCGATGTTGCGCGGCAGAGCGGTCTCATCATCCTGCTCGTAGTAGCGCTGCGCGAGATCGACGATCAGGTGACCGGCTTCGACGAACAGCCGCTTGCGGTCGGCATGTGTGGCCAGCGTCGAACCGTTGCCGGGCAGCGAAAGACCCAGCGCCTCGGTCAGACAATTCATCGAATTGGCGGTGAACATGCCCGAGCAGGAGCCGCAGGTCGGGCAGGCCGAGCGCTCGATGACCTTGACGTCCTCGTCGGAGATCTTGTCGTCGGCGGCCGCCACCATGGCGTCGACCAGATCGAGCGCCTGCGTCTTGCCGGCCAGCACCACCTTGCCGGCTTCCATCGGCCCGCCGGAAACGAAGACGGTCGGAATGTTGAGGCGCAACGAGGCCATCAGCATGCCGGGGGTGATCTTGTCGCAATTGGAGATGCAGACCATGGCGTCGGCGCAATGCGCATTGACCATGTATTCGACGGAATCGGCGATCAGTTCGCGCGACGGCAGCGAATAGAGCATGCCGTCGTGGCCCATGGCGATGCCGTCATCGACGGCGATGGTGTTGAATTCCTTGGCGACGCCGCCGGCCTTCTCGATCTCGCGCGCGACCAGCTGGCCGAGGTCCTTCAAATGGACATGGCCGGGCACGAACTGAGTGAAGGAGTTGACGACGGCGATAATCGGCTTGCCGAAGTCGCTGTCCTTCATGCCTGTGGCGCGCCACAGACCGCGGGCGCCGGCCATGTTGCGGCCATGAGTGGTGGTGCGGGAGCGATAGGCAGGCATGTTTTTTCCTTGGTGGCTGGCCGCAGCCGAAGATATGGCGCGGCGGCGCTGAATTCGGACCGCAGGCGTTATAGACGCGCAAACATGGTCTGGCCACAATTTTGCAATGCGCCAGATTCCCCTCAAAAATCAGATCTTCCAAAAAAATTGGACCCTGTTGTCGGATTGCGTGCCGCACGGCCGTCCTTAGGCAAACGGTATGGAAATGGCAGCACCATTCCCGGAGTCAGCCGTTTCGCCGTAACCGCAACCAAAACACCCGAGGAGCACGACATGCAAAAGATCACCACCTGCCTGTGGTTCGACGGCCAGGCCGAAGAGGCCATGAATTTCTACGTCTCCATCTTCAAGAGTTCGAAGGTGCTGAGCGTGATGCGTTGGCCCGAAGGCCACGCCGATGAAGGCAAGGTGTTGGTGACCACGTTCGAGCTCGACGGCGTGCAGTTCCAGGCGCTCAATGGTGGACCGCAGTTCAAGCACACCGAAGCGATGTCGCAGTCGATCGACTGCAAGACGCAGGAAGAGGTAGATTACTTCTGGGACAAGCTCATCGAAGGTGGCGGCCAACCGTCGCAATGCAGCTGGCTGAAGGATAAATTCGGCGTCTCCTGGCAGGTTGTGCCGGAGCAGCTGCCGCACCTGCTCCTGGATCCGGACCGGGCCAAGGCCGGCCGCGTGATGTCCGCGATGATGCAGATGAGCAAGATCGACGTCGCCAAGATCGAGGAAGCGGCGAAAGGGTGAGAAGCGGTCCGCGTAGCGGACGGAAAGCCAATTGCTTGGCTTTTCGAGCTTCGAACGCCTGGAGCCTGCGACGGGCGGGGAACGTTGGAATCTATTAGACCCAGGTCGACGCTGCCCCTCATCCGCCCTTCGGGCACCTTCTCCCCGTGAACGGGGAGAAGGAAAAACTGGCGCCTACGCCGCCTTGTCGCGAACCTGATAATCCTTGATCGTAGCGAAGCGGATCGCCTTCCAGCGCTCGGCTTCGTAGTTCAGCGAAAAGGCGTGCTGGGCCAGAAACACCGGATCATTGTCGAGGTCGCGGGCGATGTCGCCGCGATGCCCCTCGATGAAGCGGTGTACCTCGGCCTTGTCGTCGGCCGAGATCCAGCGGCAGACGGAAAAGCGCGACATCTCGAATTCGACGGGCAGTGTGTATTCGAAGTTCAGCCGTTCCTTCAGCACGTCGAGTTGCAGCGCGCCGACGACGCCGACTATCGCTGGTGAACCATCCTCGGGTGAAAACAGCTGCACGACGCCTTCCTCGGCCATCTGCTGCAGCGCCTCCTTGAGCTTCTTGGCCTTCATCGCATCGCCGAGGCGGACACGACGCAGGATTTCGGGCGCGAAATTCGGCACGCCGCGGAACAGGATCTCCTCGCCCTCGGTCAGCGTGTCGCCAATGCGTAGCGTGCCGTGGTTGGGAATGCCGACGACGTCGCCGGCGAAGGCCTCGTCGGCAGTGACGCGGGTGCGGGCAAAGAAGAATTGCGGTGCCGACAGCGACATCGGTTTTCCCGTGCGCACCAGCCTGGCCTTCATGCCGCGCTCGAGCTTGCCCGAGCAGACGCGGACGAAGGCGATACGGTCGCGGTGGTTGGGGTCCATATTAGCCTGGATCTTGAAGACGAAGGACGTCATCTTCTCTTCGGTCGCCTCGACCTTGCGGGTGTCGGCCTCCTGCGCGCGCGGCGGCGGCCCAAACGCGCCAAGCGCCTCGATCAGGTCGCGGACGCCATAATTGCGCAGCGCCGAGCCGAAATAGACCGGCGTCAGATGACCCTCGCGAAAGGCGTCAATATCAAGAGGTCGGCAAGCCTCCCGCGCGAGCTCCAGCTCCTCGATAAAGGCCTCGCGCTCGTTTTCCGGCAGCAGCCCGGCAACGCGGTTGGAATCGGGACCGTGGACCGGTGTGCGTTCCTTCTCGTCGTCGCCCTTGCGCACCGCGTTCAGCGCCAGATGATAGGTGCCGGAAAAGGTTCTTCCCCGACCAATCGGCCACGTGATGGGCGCGGTATCCAGTGCCAGCTTCTGCTCGATCTCGTCGAGAATCTCGAACGGGTCGCGACTTTCGCGGTCCATCTTGTTGACGAAGGTGATGATCGGGATGTCACGCAGCCGGCAGACCTCGAACAGTTTCAGCGTGCGCGGCTCGATGCCCTTGGCGGCGTCGATGACCATCACGGCCGAGTCGACCGCCGACAGCGTGCGGTAAGTGTCGTCGGCGAAATCCTCGTGACCGGGCGTGTCCAGCAGGTTGAAGACGGTGTTCTCGTACTCGAAGGTCATCACCGAAGTGACGACCGAAATGCCGCGCTCGCGCTCGATCTTCATCCAGTCGGACCGGGTCTGGATCCTGTCCTTCTTGGCCTTGACTTCGCCGGCAAGCTGGATGGCGCCGCCGAACAGCAGCAGCTTTTCGGTCAACGTCGTCTTGCCGGCGTCCGGGTGTGCGATGATCGCGAAGGTGCGGCGGCGCGCCACTTCTTCTTCTATTGCTTCGGGCATTCTCTGGGATTTCCGTGTGACAGGCCGGGCTTCTAGCAGCGCAGTGCCGGGCTGTCGACCGCTCCGGCGGCACGGATGCCGCTGCTCGCCCTCGGAATAAGGAACTTGATCACGTTGCGTGCGCATTGCGCATATTTCCTGCTGCGCGATGTTGGCAAGTGGGAAACAGGATGGCACTTGGGTGGATGTCCGTCAGGAATTGCGAGGCAGAGGGAGTCAGCATGAGCGCTGCGAAGCAAGTGATCGTCATCGGCGCCGGTATCGTCGGCGCCTCCATCGCCTGGCATCTGAGCAAGGGTGGTGCGCAGGTGACGGTTATCGCCGACAGTGCTGCCGGCGGGGTGGCGACGCCCAATTCCTTTGCCTGGATCAATGCCAGCTGGGGCAATCCGGAGCCATATTTCCGGCTGCGCACCCGCGCGATGGCCGAGTGGTCGCGGCTGGCGCAGGACCTGCCCGGCCTCCCGCTCAGCTGGTGCGGCGGCCTGTGCTGGGACCTACCGGCCGCCGCAATGGAAACTTACGCCACGGAGCATTCCGCCTGGGGCTACGGCATCAAGCGCGTCGACCGCGCCGGCGTGGCGCGCATCGAGCCAAATCTCGCCGAGCTTCCCGACTTTGCCCTGCATGTGGCTGAGGAAGGTGTCGTCGAGCCGGTGGCCGCCGCCAAAATGCTGCTGGCCGATGCCGAACGACAAGGCGCGCGCACCATCTCCAGCACCGCTACGGCGCTGGTCCAGACCGGCGGTCGGATTACTGGCGTGGACACATCGCATGGCCTGATTGCCGCCGACGAGGTCGTGATCGCGGCTGGCGTCGGCTCACCGGATATTGCCGCGACGGCCGGGATCAGACTGCCTATCGAGGCGCCGCCCGGGCTGATCGTCCACTCACGGCCCTACAAAAAGCTGCTCAACGGCCTGGTGCTGGCCGAGCGGCTGCACATGCGCCAGACAGCCGAAGGCCGGATCATTGCCGGCTCCGATTTCGGCGGTGCCGACCCGGGCATGGATCCGCAAGGCACCGCCCGCGGGCTTTTTGCGGCCATGAAAGCAATGCTGCACGGCAGCGACAGGCTGGAATTGGATTTCCACACGGTCGGCTATCGGCCGACGCCGATCGACGGCTTTCCGATCATCGGCCGCGCCGAGGGCATGGAAGGTGTCTATGTCGCGGTCATGCATTCGGGCATCACCCTGGCGCCGGCCGTCGGCCTATTCGTCGCGCGGGAGATACTGGAGGGCGAGCGTGACCCGCTGCTTGGCGCTTATGGATTGTCGCGCTTCGCTCAATAGCCAGGCGGACGGCGAAAGCCGCCAGCCAGAGGTACGATTGCCCTGGCGATGCCGAGCAAGCGCGACTCGGACCAGCGCTTGCCGACCAGTTGTAGGCCGATCGGCAGGCCGGCACTGTCTTGTCCGCGCGGCATCGAAAGCGCGGGATGGCCGCTGTAGTTGAACACCGCGCCATAGGCCGGCAGCATCCAATAGCTCTGCTCTTTGCCGTCGACCTCGATCGATGTGCCCGGCTCGCAATGCGGGAAGGCCGTGGCCATGGCGACCGGGCAGAGCAACGCGTCATAATTTTCGAAAAACCGGTCCCAGGCGAGAATGGATTTGTCGCGGCGGGCGAGCGCCTCGAACCAGCGAGAGACCGGAGTCGGCTCCTGTGGCGGCTCCGGCTGCGCGGCCTCCATCATCATGCCGATCAGGGCGCCGCCCTGCTCCAGATCGCCGTGCAGATTGAGTTTCGGCAGTTTCGCTTCTTCGACGACGGCGCCTGCGCCTTGCAGCTGCCTTGCGAGACTTTCGACCGCGGCACTGATGTCGCCGGCCACCGGAAATCCGGGAAAGGACGGCGCGAAGGCAATGCGCACTGTCTTGAGATCGAGCTTCGGCACGTCCTCGACCGGCACCGGCGCGAGATCGGTGTCGCTTTCATCCGGGCCGGAAATGATTTGATAGATCAGTGCCAGATCTTCCACACTGCGCGCCAGTGGTCCAAGACAGGACATCAGCCGCACACTGCGCGCAGCACCGCCTGGGTTCGGGAAGGCGCCGGCCAGCGAGACGCGATGCTCCGTCGGCTTTAGGCCATAGACACCGCAGAAGGCGGCCGGCAGCCGGATCGAATCCTGCATGTCGCTGCCGACGTCGAACGGCGTCATCCCTGCGCAAATCGCCGCTGCCGCACCGCCACTGGAGCCGCCGGCGGTGCGCTCGAGGTTCCATGGATTGCTGGTGCGGCCAAACAGCGGATTGTTCGACTGCCAGTCAGACAGCATGGTCGGGACATTGGTCTTGGCCATCAGCACGCCGCCGGCTGCCTTCAATCGCGCGACTACGGGGCTGTCCTGCCTGGCGACATAATCGGCGAAGGCCGGGAAGCCGACTGTGGTCTTCATGCCGGATGTCTCGTGCATGTCCTTCAGCGTGAAAGGTACGCCATGCAGCGGCCCAGGTACAGCGCCCCACGCCAGTGCCGCGTCGGCTTCTTTGGCTCGGCTGCGAGCCCCTTCCCTGTCGAGCGAGATGACGGCGTTGACCGCATCGTTGTGCGCATCGATCTGCGCCAAGTGCGCGTCGAGCGCTTCGACGGCGGAAATCTTGCGGTCAAGTATCGCGGCGGCCAGTTGGCCGGTTGAGGAAAAGATGCTGTCCATAACCCCATGCTCCGGCTTGACGCGCTCGCCCTGGTCAAGATGGCGGATGGCGTTGCAATTTCAAGCGAAATTGAGCAGTTGAGGATCGGCTGCGTTTGATCGAAGTCGCGCAGGCTGGAACTGTCCAAGTCTGCGCTCTACGGCGCCCCCTTTGTCCTGCCGGACATCTCCCCCACAAGTGTCCCACAAGTGGGGAGATCAGCAGCTTCGGCGCCGCGCTCGATCCTGTAACGGTGAGTCTCAGTGACGGCTCAAGATCGGCGCCGCACGGGTCGATCCGACGCCGGCAAGCAACCGCCTACAGGAAATTGAAATACAGCGCCGGCGGGTACTGCGGCCCGTCGGTGGCCAGCGCCTTTGGATTCGCTGCCGGCCTAATCCCGCCTGTCGATGCGTTGTCGAGCGGAGGCCGGGGCGCCTGTGCCTTGGCGACATTGTCCTGCGTCACCAAGACTTTCTTCTTCGCCTCCGCCACCTGCGACAAGGCAAGCAACACAAGCAACGCGGACAGAACGAGCCTCATGACTGTTTCCTCTCAGGTTCCAAAGCGCTGCGCATTTTCTGGATCAGCCATGCGTCGCGCCCAAATTCTTGTCTCATGCATTCAAAAGGGCCGGCGCTTCACTGCCTGAAACCGGACTGATCGAGCAAGGCGACCTGCTTGCCATCGACGTAGAAGCGTATGGCGTGCGCCTCATTGTCGACGTCGATGCGGGTCGGATTTGCGGCGCGTGCCACCGGTGCGACCTTGGTATATTTCGAGGGAAATTCACCGGCCGGCGCGTATCGGAAGAGCAGCGCCAGCGCGATACAGCCAGCGGTAAATACAATTAACGTCAGTCTGGAAGAGGCGTTCGAGGTCATCCGGTCGTTCCTTCAGGTTTAGATGGCATTACGGTTCGGTTGCCAGCAGGCTCCTTGAGCCTGGTTACCCGTTGCTCGATTGGAGTGTGTCACTGCTCTGCGAAGGAAGGGACGTGCTCAGCCCACGTTCAGCACGTTCTTGCGGATGATATGCCCCTAGCCCTCTGCGAGCTTAGCGCCGGCCCGCGACCGGAAAAGGCAGCGCGTATGGAATACCGTGGAATTCTCTGGAATTCCTGGAATATTAGCTAATGGAAATATATCATGGAAGGATAGGTGCGGCATGTTATGGCAGAACAACGAGCAGCAAGAGGCAGCCGAATGGCACAGCACATTGCGCAGAAATTGCGGTTGACGTCGGCATTGTTGGGGACCGTCACCCGCAAGGATCTGGCGGCCGCGTTCCGGGCCGTTAACCCCAAGACCGCGTTCGATCTCGGCCGCGCCGACAAATGGCTGCAGGGTCGCGCCCAGCCGCGCGAGCACAGTGTCTATGACGATTGGACGAAGCTGCTAGGCCTGGAGCAGCCCGGCTCATGGATCGCCGACTGCGACCTGCCGCACTTCACCGCCGCCATCGCAGCCCGCCACGGCGTCGACAGCGCGGTGCTCGAACGCCGCGCCGGCACTCAATTCGATGCCTCCTCCAACCATGATGAGCGCAGCGTCGTCTTCGCGCTGACTGGTACTTATGCATGTTATTCGCGCGCCTGGTCGCCTTACTATCGCGGCCAGATCATCAAGGGCATTCTGTCGATCGAGGCAGGGCCTGGCCTGCATGGCTTGACCGCCACATATCGCGAAGCCTTGCCGACCGGCCAGTTGGTGCTTGGCGGCCCGGTCACGCCAGCCAAGCGCGCTCTTTACGTGCATCTGAAGGAAGCTGGCGGCGACGCCCAGTTCTTCATCAGCCTGTTGCCGCAGTCGCAGCCGGGAAGTGTGCTTGGCGGGTATATGTGCGGAACCGCTATTATCGGCCCGGAGGCGCTGCCGTCATTGACCCGAATCCTCATGGTACGTCTGCGCGATCCGGCGCCTGGAACCACCTCGTGGGGCGGATACCTGCTGGGCGACCAGTCGATATCGGAGGATTTGGCATCGCTCGGCATATCCATCGACCAGCCGGAGCAGGTCGACCGACAACTCGTACGGTTCCTCGTGGGAGGCAGCGATGGCGGCGTCCACCAGATCCCGCCAGCCGAGTTCCGCGCCATTCTCGATGTCTTCGACCGCCATTGGCTGAGACAATCCAGCGCGCCGCAAAGCCCCTGAAAGTGACTGCCAGCCGATGCCCGCGACGACGCCGTGATTTGCGACTAAAGCGCGTCGCGTCGAAGTGGATTCATGCACCGCGCTTTAGGTCTCAATGCATGTCGTTGTCTTAAAACCGGGGCCACTTTTGAGCGACATGCATTAGACGGCCAGCGCCAGCTTCGCAGCCGGAGCAAAGGGACGAATAGCCATGCCATCCGTGGTCATGGTGACAAAGCTCGATGGCGGAATAGCCTGCCAATCGCCGCCCTCGCGGTCAAACGGTTCGGACATGATGCAGCGGCCGCCGCCCTTGCCTAAGGTGGAGGTGTAGAGCGTCGGCGCGTGCGCGTCGGTCGCATAACGCACCGCATGAAGTTCCTGCCCGTCCGAGAAGGCGGCGGTGAGTTTCAGTGACGGATCGAGACCGGCGCGGCGCGAAGCGTCGAGCACGCGGCTGGTGGCACGCGAGACGGCACCTTGCGGGTCGCCGGCCAACCCTTCATCGATCATCAGCAGGAAAAACAATTCGGAATCAGTGGTGCCCTCGCGCTGGTCGAAGACGGCGTCGGACAGCGAGTTCTCCAGCGCTCGGCGGATTTTTTCGAAGCCGCCGATCTGGCCGTTGTGCATGAACGACCAGGAGCTGGAGATGAACGGATGGCAGTTCATGCGGCTGGTGGCGCCGCCGGTGGAGGCGCGCACATGGGCCAGGAACAGGCCGGATTTGATCTGCCGGCACAGGCTCTTCAGATTGGGATCCGACCAGGCCGGCAGGATATCGCGATAGAGACCCGGCTCAGGGCGGTCGCCATACCAGGCAAGACCAAAGCCGTCGCCATTGGTCGGCGACTTTGCTTCCTGGGCGCAATGGCTCTGGGCGATCAGCGAGTGACAGGGCGCGGTAAGGATGTCTTCGAGAAAGACCGCTTCACCAAGATAGGCCGCCCATCGGCACATCGCTTTCTGTCGTCCTCTAGGCGCGATCCATAAGAGCCGCAGGCTCCTTGATCGGGTGTTTGCCTCTGTTGTGCGTCCGCTCGTAAAGCTCGCGAACGATTCGGCTGGCCGTAGTTTCAAACAGAAATGGCAAGAAAGCGTGAACGAGCGCAGCGGCCGCCGCCATCAGCAGACGCGACGAGAACCAGGCGGCAAAAGCCATGTGACCGAAATAGGTTTCGCCGACCTTGGCCGGATGAGAGGTGAAAATCCTTGCGATCGACATTCTGGTTCCCCTTCAGCGCTTGACGTTCCTGATATGAGTATCCTGACATGCTTCGCCGGTTCATCGGTCTCAAATTATCCTTGTATTTGGCCATCTCATGGGACAAACATCCCGCATGGCGTTGGAAATCGACGAAATCGACCGGAAATTGCTGGCAGAGTTGCAATGTGACGGCACGCTGTCGGTCGACCAACTGTCGGAACGCGTGGCGCTGTCGCGCAATGCCTGCTGGCGCCGCGTGAAGCGGCTGGAGGAGGATGGCGTCATCACCGGCCGGGTGGCCCTGGTCGATGCCGAAAAGCTCGGACTTGGCCTTTCCGTCTTCATCCTGATCCGCACGTCCAACCACGACCCGGAGTGGCTGCGGAAGTTCCGGGCGGCGGTGACAAGCTTTCCCGAGATCATCGGCGTCTACCGGATGTCCGGCGACCTCGACTATGTCTTGCGCGCCCGCGTCGCCGACGTGAAGGCCTATGACCGGCTCTACCAGCGGCTGATCGCCAAGGTGGCGCTGTCCGATGTATCGGCCTCCTTCGTGATGGAAGAGATCAAAGAGACGACCGTCGTTCCGATGGCCAGGTCATAGTGATGCCTGAAAGAAAGACGTTGATAGCATTGTTGTCGAGTTGACCGAATCGCCGTCCGCGCCGATAGGATCGATTTTATGCGCGCAGCCCTCCAAACTCCCTCCGTCATCGGTCCCACTGTCGGCTTCGTCAGGTTGCCGCATGCTGAAGGGCTGCCCTTTCCTGCCTATGAAAGCACAGGTGCGGCCGGCATGGATCTGCGCGCCGCGGTGCCCGAGGACCGGCCGCTGCTGATCCTGCCTGGCAAACGCGCTTTGGTGCCGACTGGGCTGATCCTGGAAATTCCGGAAGGCATGGAAGGTCAGGTCAGGCCTCGCTCGGGCCTTGCCTTCAAACATGGGTTGACCGTCCTCAACACGCCCGGCACCATCGACAGCGACTATCGCGGCGAGGTGAAGGTGCTGCTGATCAATCTCGGCGACGAGGATTTCGCGGTGACGCGCGGCATGCGCATCGCCCAGATCGTCTTCGCGGCGGTGACGCAGGCAAGCGTGGAAGAGCGTACATTGGCCGGCGGAACGGCGCGTGGCTCGGGCGGCTTCGGATCGACCGGCACCGCCTGATGCCTGAACTGCCTAAACTTGTCATCTTCGACTGCGACGGGATCCTGGTCGACACCGAGAACTTGGCCAATCGGCGCCTCGCCGAATGGCTGAGCGCTGCCGGCTATCCGACGAGCTTCGAATATTGCCGCAAGCATTTCTCCGGCCGTAGCATGGCGTCGGTGCAGAAAGAGATCGAAGGGGAGACCAGCGTCAGACTCGGCGCCGATTTCGTCG
This sequence comes from Mesorhizobium sp. M0276, assembly GCF_040321755.1. Lineage (NCBI taxonomy): Bacteria > Pseudomonadati > Pseudomonadota > Alphaproteobacteria > Hyphomicrobiales > Phyllobacteriaceae > Mesorhizobium > Mesorhizobium sp. M0276. The sequence goes on from NZ_JAMYSC010000044.1 coordinate 32,202, forward strand.
ATCGCTGGAATGCCGGCCTTCCGGATCTGTTCGCCCATGGCGTCGAGGCAATCCCCTACGTCCGAGAGTTTGTCGAAGCCGTGCGTTCAGCCGGCATCGCCTATTGCGTCGCCACTTCGGCCAGGGTGTCGAAGATGCACATCACGCTCGGCCAGACCGGGCTGTTGCCGTTGTTCGAGCACGCGATGTTTTCTTCGACCATGGTCGCGCGCGGCAAGCCGTTCCCCGACCTGTTCCTGCATGCGGCCAAGACCATGGGCTTCGCGCCCGCCGACTGCATCGTCATCGAAGACAGCGTCGCCGGCACGCAGGCCGGCATCGCCGCCGGCATGCGGGTGTTTTCCTATCATGGCGACCCCTATTCCGACCGCGACGGCCTGATCCAGGCCGGCGGCATCCTGTTCGACGACATGCGCGAACTGGCCGGGCTGGTGCCGATCCACTGACCTGATCTCCAGCCGCGGCTGTACGCCTCGATCGGCCGTGCTAGCTTGGCCGGCAAACCCGAGGCCACGGATGAAACTCACCGCCATCAAAGGTGATCGTGACCGATGCTACGGCGCTGAGCGGCGAAATCTGCGACGATGGCGGCCCAAGCCTGGAACCCACGCGATTTCCGTCACCTATGACCGGGACAAGCAGACATCGCGCTACGCCAAGGATTCCGACGCGCTGGACAAATTGGCAGGAGAGAACGCCAAACGCTTCTGAGCCAACCGCATTCGTTTGCCCGGCCAAATGAGGCAGGATAAAATCCGTTTAGCCACACCGCACAGGGGGAACTACCATGGACAAGGGCAAGATCTTTCGCGACCTGCATGCCTCGACCTTCGTCATGCCCAATCCCTGGGATATCGGCACGACCAAGCTGCTGGCTTCTTTCGGTTTCACCGCGCTGGCGACGACCAGCGCCGGCTTTGCCTTTTCGCGCGGCCTGCCGGACGGCGCCGTGACCTTCGACCAGATGATCCATCATTGCCGCGAGGTGACGGCGGCGACCAGCCTGCCGGTCTCGGCCGATCTCGAGAAAGGCAAGGGCGACAGCCCGACCAGTGCCGCCGAAACCGTATTCGCGGCGGAGGCGGCCGGCCTTGCCGGCTGCTCGATCGAGGACCACACCGGCGACCCGGACAGACCGATCTATGATTTCTCGCACGCTGTCGAGCGCGTCGCGGCGGCCGTGGAGGCGGCGCGGGCGCTGAAGCGCGATTTTGTCTTCACCGCGCGCGCCGAGAATTTCCTGTGGGGCAAGTCCGACCTCGACGACACTATCAAGCGGCTTCAGGCCTTCGAAAAGGCCGGCGCCGACGTGCTTTATGCGCCGGGCATCGGTGACGTCGAGATGGTGCGTGCGATCTGCTCGGCGGTCGGCAAGCCGGTCAACGTCATGGCGAGGCCCGGCTTCACCATCGCCGATCTCGCCACGGCCGGGGTCAAGCGTATTTCGCTCGGGCCGTGGCTGACCAATTTCGCCTATGGCATGCTGGAGACGGCGGCGCGCGAGATCCAGCAGGATGGTACATTCGGCTTCACCCGCGCCGCCATGCCGTTCGGCAAGTTGCAGGCGCTGTTTGGCAAGTCTTCAGCTTAGATAGGGTCCGCGGCATGACGCTCACCGTCGTCGACATGCATACCGGCGGCGAACCGCTCCGGATCGTCACCGGCGGCTATCCGGATATCCCGAGAGGCACGATCCTGGAAAAGCGCGCCTATGTGCGCGACCATCTCGATCATCTCAGGAAAATCCTGATGTTCGAGCCGCGCGGCCACTACGATATGTATGGCGCCTTGCTGGTCGAGCCGGACCTTCCCCGCGCCGATCTCGCGGTGCTGTTCATGCACAATGAGGGCTATTCGACCATGTGCGGCCACGCCATCGTCGCGCTCGGCCGCTACGCCGTCGACGAAGGACTGGTGACGAAACGCGAGCCGGTGACGACGGTCAACATCGAGGCGCCATGCGGGTTGGTCGTCGCCTCGGTCGAGGTCAGGGACGGCAAGGCCGGCGCGGTGTCGTTCGAAAGCGTGCCGGCGTTCCTTTTCGCCGGCAGCCAGACGATAGGGCTGGCGGGCCATGGCACGATTGGCTTCGACATCGCCTATGGCGGCGCCTTCTACGCGCTGGCCGATTGCCACCAATTCGGGCTCGAATTCGGCCGCGACCGGGTACGCGATTTCGTCGATGCGGCGACTGCCCTGACAGGCAGGCTGAAGGCCGAATTTCCGCTGTCGCATCCCGACCACGCCGACCTTGCCTTTCTCTATGGCACCATCCTGACCGACGGAAAGGATGCCTTTTCCGGCGAGGTGACCAAAAACATCTGTGTCTTCGCCGAGGCCGAGGTCGACCGCTCGCCGACCGGCTCCGGTGTCACCGCGCGGCTGGCGGCCATGCAGGCCAAGGGCGAGATCGCGATCGGGCAGACGCGCATGTTCGAGAGCATCGCCGGCTCGCGTTTTTCCGGGTCCGTGGTGCGGACGGCGACGGCTGGCCCGCACGAGGCGATCATCGCCCGCGTCGGCGGCCGCGCCTATTATTCCGGGCGGGCTGAGTTCATCGTCGAGCCCGACGACGAACTGGGGTGCGGGTTCCTCCTACGCTGAATAGAGCTTAGCCGCGGCGGGTAACTTCCCGCGCGCTGATCGCCTTGTGCAGATGCACCATCATGGCGGCGGCGAACAGCGGCGTCACCAGATTGAGCAGCGGCACGGCGAGAAAGGCGGCGATGAGCAGCCCGGCGAGAAACACGGTGCCGGCATAGTGCCTGCGCAAGACCTTGGCCTCGTCTTCCCCGCGAAAGCGCATGGCGGCGAATTCGAAGAACTCGCGTCCGAGCAGATAGCCGTTGACGATGAAGAATGCGGCAATGTTGACGCCCGGCACCAGCAGAAGCAGCAAGGCGACGATGTTGCCAAGAATGACGACGCCGAGGAATCGCATCGACAGCACCAGCGAGCGCAGCGCCGGCATGGCGCGGCCGGGCGGATCGCTGGAATAGTCGGTGCGCTCGACCACTTCGGCGATATCGTCAAGAAACAGGCCGGCGATAACTGCCGTCACCGGCGCGATGAGCAACGCCATGCCGAAGGCGAGCGCGATGGCAGCGATGATGCCGCCGAGCCAGCCGGCCCAGGACGGCATGCCGGGCAACAGTGTCTGCAGCCAAGGCAGCGCCAGCCACTCGACGAGGCTGGTCAGGCCGAACCACAAGGCCACCAGCGCCAGCAAAGTCAGCCCGAGTGTCTTCACGAACACGGCACGAAACGGAGGCGAGAGCAGCTCAAGGGCCGCGGTGCGTGCTGCGTCGAAAATCACCGTGCTTCAACCCCAGGTCAGCGGACACCGCCGAGCGGCGGACGCTTTCGAGATAGGCAGCTTAGGTCGCGCGCACAAGCGGGCTGGTTCTTTGCTTTGACGCAATTCCCAAGGGAAAGCGCTATGCGCTTTTCCCGGGAAAACCGCTTCACACTTTTCCTGAAATTGCTCTACCGCGCAAACGCCGGCTTTCGAACCGGTATGGTCATGGCAGCGACGCCGGCGACGACGAAACCCATGCCCAGCCATGCCGTCGAACCCAGGCTTTCGCCGAGGAAGAGGGCGCCGATGCCGACGCCGATGGGCACGCGCAAATAGGCCTGCGAGGTGGTGCCGACCGAGCCCAGCGTGTGGATGAGGCGGAAATAGATGACGAAGGCCAGCGCGGTGGAAAACACCGACAGGCCGAGCAAAGCCAGGATCGACGCCGTCGACGGCGCCAGCGTCCATGGTTGGTCGAACACAAGGCCGAGCGGCACCAGAATGATGGCGCCGCTCAGCATCGAACCGGCGGCCGGCAGCATCGGGTCGAGGCCCTTGAAGCCACGGCCAAAGATCGCCGCACCGGCATAGCAGATCGTCGCCGCGACGATAGCCAACTGCGCCCACAACTGGTGACCGAGACCACCCAGGGCCTGCGTGCCGATGATGAGGCAGATGCCGGCAATGCCGGCGCCGACGCCAATCAGCTTGCGCAACGTGACCGGCTCGTGGCGGGTAACGAGCGCGGTCAAGAGGAAGGTGAAGATCGGTGAGGTCGCGTTCAGGATGGTGGCGAGGCCGGCATCCACCGAGCGCTCGGCCGCGGCGATCAGGGTGAACGGCACGACGCTGTTGAGGCAGGCCTGAAAGGCAAAGCGGCGCCAGCTTGCCGCATCCCCCGGCATTGCAAGCCCGCGCCAGCGGATGATCGCGAACAGGATACCGCCTGCGATCAGGGTGCGGGCGGCAATGAAAGTGACCGGCGGGATGGTCTCGACGCCGATCTTGATGAAGGTGTAAGAGGCGCCCCAGAGTAATGCCAGCACGGCGAGCAGCGCCAGGTCGGTCGTCATGTTGTTTTTTACAGGCATGAACTGGCTCGCTTCAAAACGTGATCGGCTGAGCCGGGCTTGTAAGCTGTGCGGCGACGAAATGCTTCGGCCACGGTCGAATTGTCATAGCGCCTCGCAGCTGCGGCACCTTTGGCCTGTTCCAGCCTGTTTCGCCAAAGTTCCGTATCACGCCCTAGGCAAACCGGTTTCAAATCGCTAGACCCGCGCCGGGCCGGCATGGCAAGAAGCCGGCTCGGGTTTTTGGCGGAGACATTGATGCCGAAATATGACGTGCTTTGCATCGGCAATGCCATTGTCGACATCATCGCCCAGTGCGACGAGGAATTCCTCGAAACCAACGGCATCATCAAGGGCGCGATGAACCTCATCGACACAAAGCGCGCCGAACTGCTCTACAGCCGCATGGGCCCGGCGATCGAAGCCTCCGGCGGCAGCGCCGGCAATACGGCGGCCGGCGTTGCCAGCTTCGGCGGCCGCGCCGCTTTCTTCGGCAAGGTCTCGAACGATACGCTGGGCGAAATCTACGCTCACGACATCCATGCGCAGGGCGTCGCCTTCGACACCAGGCCGCTCAAGGGCGAGCCGCCGACGGCGCGCTCGATGATCTTCGTCACCCCCGATGGCGAGCGTTCGATGAACACCTATCTCGGCGCCTGCGTAGAGCTCGGCCCGGAGGATGTCGAGGCCGACAAGGCATCTGGCGCCAAGGTCACCTATTTCGAAGGCTATCTGTGGGATCCGCCGCGCGCCAAGGAAGCAATCCGGCAGACAGCCAAGCTGGCGCATGCGGCGGGCCGCGAAGTCTCGATGACCTTGTCGGATTCGTTCTGCGTCGACCGCTACCGCGACGAATTCCTCGACCTCATGCGTTCGGGCACGGTCGACATCGTCTTTGCCAACAGCCACGAGATCAAGTCGCTCTACCAGACATCGTCGTTCGACGAGGCGCTGGCGCAGATCCGCAAGGACTGCCGGATCGCCGCTGTGACCCGTTCGGAAAAGGGCTCGGTTATCGTGCGCGGCGACGAGACCGTGATCATCAAGGCGACCGCGATCAAGGAGCTGGTCGACACGACGGGCGCCGGCGATCTCTATGCCGCCGGCTTCCTGCATGGATACACCCAAGGCCGCGACCTGCAGACCTGCGGCGACCTTGGCTCACTGGCGGCCGGATTGGTGATCCAGCAGATTGGCCCCAGGCCGCGGCAGAATTTGCGCCGCGAGGCTGAGCAGGCGGGGTTGCTGTAGCGGCCATCAAGCCGCCGATATCCCTCCTTGGGGGAGATCGGCAGCTTGGCCGTACGTGCGCTCACCGTCGCGCGGCTGTCACACATCGCACCTACACGCAATCGAGGCGCCCTGCGACTGACCTTTCGGGGCGCCAATAGCCAATTGGGGTGTCCAGAAAATGCAAGACAGCAAGCTGTCGGGCCGCTGTATCTTTTGCCGCCGCGATTTCCGCTTTCCGCTCTAGAAGTTCAACAACTCGCCGCTGGGAGGAGCGCGCGGTCCGGAAGACAGATGCATGAACAGATTTCAGATCCAGGACACCAAGCAGGACGACTTCGCGGAGATGGTCGCGGAGGACGTCGAACGCGCGCTTGCCCACTATGATGAGGCCATCAACAAGCCCACCATGGTCTCGGTCGGCAAGATCGCCGGCAGCATTGCGTCCGCCGTCACCTTGCTGTCGCCAAAACACCAGCGCGCCATCGATACCATCCGTGCCGACCTGCCCGGCCTGGCATCGAAATTCGTTCGCGCGCTGGCGGCGGAGGCCGCGCGCCGTAGCGAGGCAGGCATAGGCCGCGCGACAGGACTGGCATCCCCGGCCGATATCGATGGGCCTGTTTCTTCATCGCCGCGAGCCGACGACCTCGAATCGATGCTGATCGAGGACTGGGCGGGCCGCGTGGCCGGATCGACCTATCTGGAAGAAAACCTGCGCATCGCCCGCTCGACCCTGCATCGCTGGCAAAGGCGGGGCGAGGTCATCGCCTTGCGCAAGGGCGGCCGCAAACATGTCTTCCCGTTGGCGCAGTTCGTCGACGGCAGGCCGGTTGCGGGCATCCGCGCCGTGCTGTCCCTGATCAGCAATCCGAGGCTGCCGTGGCTGTGGCTGACGCGGCCCTCGGCCGACCTCGAAGGCCAAGTCCCAATCGACCTGCTTCGCCAGGATCAGGTCGAGGAGGTCGTCGAGGCCGCACGCGTGTTCGCACCGGCTTGAAAGCTTTGCTACACCCAGGTCGCTCCTGCTCTAGGCAGTCTTGCGAATCGGCTGGCGAGATCCGGACTGTTCTTGCGAAGTCAGTTCCCTGGCAGTGACCAATCGGTTGCGGCCATTTCTTTTGCCGATATACATCAGCCGGTCGGCGAGAGCGACCAGGGCATCCGAATCGGCGGCGTCCACAGGATACATGGCGATACCGACGGTGCAGCCGATCTGGATGGCGCTATCTGGCGCCGGGATTTTGATCTGCAGCCTTTCCAGGATGCGCTCGGCGACCCGCACCGCCTTTTGCCGCGCGAGATCCGGCTCTCCCGAAAACAGGAAGGCGAACTCATCGCCACCGAGCCGCGCCACGAAATCGTCACTGCGCAAGATGGAGCGAAGGTTCTTCGATACGCGCTGCAGCAGCGCGTCGCCGGCCTCGTGGCCGAGCGTGTCGTTGACTTGCTTGAACCGGTCGAGGTCGATGAACAGAAGACCGGCCGCCTCGCCGGTGGCGCCGCAGCGGGCGACCACCGATTTCAGTTCGTCGTGGAAGGCGCGCCGGTTGGGCAAGTCGGTCAATGCATCGTGGTTGGCCGAATGGTCGCTCTGCAGCTTCGCCAGCTCGATCTCCCGCTTTTGCGCGGACAGTTCCTCGTTGGCTGCCTTCAGATCCAGCAGCAGCTGGGAATTGAGGTCCTCGACAACCTTGCGGTCGCTGATGTCGACGACGAAGCCTTCCAGGAATTCGAGTTTCCCGGTGTCGTCCCAGACACCGCCGCCGATCTCGCGCACCCATAGCGGTTCGCCGACCTGCGGGACGATGCGATAGTCGACGTTCCAGTTGCAGCGCGCCTCGAGCGCGCCGTCGACGGCGGCATAGACGGCGGCGAGATCATCCGGATGGATGGCCGAGACATAGTCGCGCACCGCGTTGTGAATGAAATCGCTCGGCCAATAACCGCTGACGGTGAAGATGCCGTCGCTGATGTAGAGCATGGTGTAGGACGCATCATTGCGACAGCGGTAGAGATAGCCGTCCATGCGGCCGGTGATGCTGAGAAGCGCATCCAGGCGTTCGTCCTGATAGGCCCCCTCGCCGACCACCGATGCTGGAACTCGATCATGCTTCATGGCCGCACCCCCGTTTTGGCGGTCTGAGCGAGCCGTAGATGCCATCACGGCACGTCGGCAGGACATCCCCTATATCAGCTGAATCTTATCAATCTCTTATGGCTGAGCGTCGGCGGCCTTCTGGACGCCGTACGGTCAGAAAGCCAGGTCGTCGGCTTTTCGTCCGCGGCGCGGACCGTTCGTCAAGTCCCCGCCGTATACGCCGCGATCGCCGCCATGTTGACGATGTCTGAGTCCTTAGCGTTGAGAGACACGATCTGCACAGGCTTGTTCAGCCCGACCAGCAGCGGGCCGATTACCGTCGAGCCGCCGAGTTCCTGCAGCATCTTGGTCGAGATCGAGGCCGAGTGGAACGCCGGCATGATCAGCACATTGGCCGGGCCAGTCAGCCGGATGAACGGATATTGCGCCATGGCGCGGGCGTTGAGCGCGACATCGGCGGCCATTTCGCCGTCATATTCGAAATCGACACGACGCTTGTCGAGGATGCGCACGGCTTCCTGGACGCGTTCGGAGCGCTCGCCGTGCGGATGGCCGAAGGTCGAATAGGCAAGCATGGCAAGCCTCGGCTCGTAGCCCATGCGGCGGGCGAAGCCTGCCGCCTCCTCGGCGATGTCGGCGATCTGCTCGGCGTTCGGCATATCGTGCACGGCGGTATCGGCGACCAGCACGGTCCTGCCCCGCGCCAGCACGATCGAGACGCCGATGACGCGGTGGCCGGGCCTGGCATCGATGACGCGACGGATGTCGTCGAGCGCGGTGGAATAGTTGCGGGTCACGCCCGTGACGATACCGTCGGCATCGCCCAACGCCACCATGCAGGCGGCGAAGTGGTTGCGGTCGTTGTTGATCAGCCGCTGGCAGTCGCGGAACAGGAAGCCTTTGCGCTGCATGCGCTCGTAGAGGTAATCGGTGTAGACGCCGTTGCGGCGCGACAGCCGTGCATTGATGATCTCGATGCCTTGCTTGTTGAGGTCGATGCCGGCGAGCCTGGCGTTGTCCTTGATGACGTCGTCGCGACCAAGCAGGATGGCGGTGCCGAGCTTCTGGTTCACATAGGAGACGGCGGCGCGCATCACCTGTTCCTCCTCGCCCTCGGCGAAGACGATGCGCTTGGGCTGGCGGCGCACACGGTCGTAGATGCGCTGCAAGGTCGAGGCGATCGGGTCGCGGCGGGCTGACAGTTCCTGCGCGTAGCGGTCGAGATCGAGGATCGGCTTGCGAGCGACGCCTGAATCCATCGCCGCCTTGGCCACCGCTATCGGAATGGCCGAGATCAGGCGCGGGTCGAACGGCACCGGGATGATGTAGTTGGGGCCGAATTTCGGCCGGTTGCCCTGATAGGCGGCGGCGACGTCGTCGGGCACGTCCTGGCGCGCAAGTGCTGCAAGTGCCTGGGCGGCGGCGATCTTCATGTCGTCATTGATGGTGGTGGCCCTGACATCCAGCGCACCGCGGAAGATGTAGGGGAAGCCGAGCACGTTGTTGACCTGGTTAGGATAGTCGGAACGCCCGGTCGCCATGATGGCATCGGTCCGGATCTCGGCCACTTCCTCCGGCGTGATCTCCGGGTCGGGATTGGCCATGGCGAAAATGATCGGGTTCTTGGCCATGGACCGCAACATTGCGGTGGTCAGCGCACCCTTGGCGGAAAGGCCAAGGAAGACATCGGCGCCGTCGAGCGCCTCGGCGAGGCTGCGTGCCTCGGTCTTGACCGCATGCGCCGATTTCCACTGGTTCATGCCTTCGGTGCGGCCTTGAAAGACCACGCCCTTGGTGTCGCACAAAATGATGTTTTCGGGCGTGAAGCCCATCGCCTTCATCAATTCGATGCAAGCGATGCCGGCGGCACCGGCGCCGTTGCAGACCATCTTCGTGGTCTTCATGTCGCGGCCGGTGACCTCCAGCGCGTTGATCAGGCCGGCGGACGAGATGATGGCCGTGCCGTGCTGGTCGTCGTGAAAGACCGGGATGTCCATCAATTCGCGCAGCCGCTGCTCGATGATGAAGCATTCCGGCGCCTTGATGTCCTCGAGATTGATGCCGCCGAAGGACGGGCCGAGGAAGCGCACGCAGTTGATGAACTCCTCGGCATCCTCGGTATCGACCTCAAGATCGATGGAATCGACATCGGCGAAGCGCTTGAACAGCACCGCCTTGCCTTCCATCACCGGCTTGGAGGCCAGCGCGCCGAGATTACCGAGGCCGAGAATGGCGGTGCCGTTGGAGATGACGGCGACCATGTTGCCGCGCGTCGTGTAGTCGAAGGCGCGGCTGGGGTCCTCGGCGATAGCGAGAACCGGAACCGCGACGCCGGGCGAATAGGCGAGACTCAGATCGCGTTGCGTTGCCATCGGCTTGGTGGCGACGACTTCCAGCTTGCCGGGGCGCCCCATGGCGTGGAATTCGAGTGCTTCCTGCGCGCTGACGGACGGACCGCTGTTCTCGGTTTTCCTGGCCATGATGTGCTTGATTTCCTCGCCGGTGCAGCACCTCGTTGAAGCGGGTGCTTTGTTTCGATTCGAATTAAGACCACGCGCCGCCGCGTGTAAACCGCCAGCGCTTGGGAATCGCGGATCGTCCGGGAAATTGCGAACACCCGGCAGCCCGGTCGTCCCCTGTTTTTCGAAGCCCCGGCATTAAACCGCGCGATCACATCTGCTAGCGTGCCGTGCATGAACATGCATGCCCCGAACGAGCCGGACGCCCCCGAGGCCATGACGCCGTTGCCGACCGCCGGCGCCACGCCGATGATAGAGCAGTTCATCGAGATCAAGGCGGCGAACCCGGATTCGCTGCTGTTCTACCGCATGGGCGATTTCTACGAGCTGTTCTTCGACGACGCCGAGAAGGCGAGCCGGGCGCTGGGCATCGTGCTGACCAAGCGCGGCAAGTATCAAGGGCTCGACATTCCAATGTGTGGCGTGCCGGTGCATGCGGCCGACGATTATCTGCAGAAGCTGATCGGCCAGGGATTTCGCGTTGCCGTCTGCGAGCAGATCGAGGATCCGGCCGAGGCGAAGAAACGCGGCTCGAAATCCGTGGTGCGCCGCGACGTGGTGCGGTTGGTGACGCCTGGCACCATCACCGAGGACAAATTGCTGGCACCGTCGGAATCGAGCTTTCTGATGGCCCTGGGGCGGGTGAAGGGTGGCGGGACCGATCACGCCTTTGCGCTGGCCTGGATCGACATCTCGACCGGCGCCTTCCGCGTCACCGACACAACCGCCGACCGGCTGCTGGCCGACATCTTCCGTGTCGATCCGCGTGAGCTGATCGTCGCCGAACCAGTGTTTTACGATCCGGAACTGAAGCCTGTGTTCGACGTGCTCGGCCGCGTCGCCAGCCCGCAGCCGCCGTCGCTGTTCGATTCGGCCTCGGCCACCGGGCGCATCGCTCGCTTCTTCGACGTGGCGACGCCGGATTCCTTTGGCGCCTTTTCGCGCGCCGAACTGTCGGCGATCTCGGGCGCCATTGCCTATGTCGAAAAGACGCAGAAGGCCGAGCGTCCGCCGCTGTCTCGGCCGGAGCGTGAGGAGCAGGGTTCGACCCTGTTCATCGATCCGGCGACACGCGGCAATCTGGAACTGCTGCGCACGCTGTCCGGCAGCCGCGAGGGCTCGCTGTTCAAGGCGATCGACCGTACGGTGACCGGCGGCGGCGCAAGGCTGCTCGCCGACAGGCTGATGGCGCCTCTGACCGACCCCGCCGCGATCGGCGCCAGGCTGGATTCGGTGTCGTTCTTCCGTTCCGAGACGCGGCTCTGCCAGGCGGTGCGGTCGAGCCTGAAGAGCGTCGCTGACATGCCGCGCGCGCTGTCCAGGCTGGCGCTCAACCGCGGCGGCCCGCGCGATCTCGGCGCGCTGCGCGCCGGTTTCGAGGCGGCAGGCGCGATCGCCGAAATCTTTGCCACGACCGCCCTGCCCCTGGAACTCGCGGCCGCACTCGCCGCCATCCATGCGCTGCCTCAGGCGCTGGCTCAGCATTTGACGCAGGCGCTTGGCGAGGAACTGCCGCTGCTGAAGCGCGACGGCGGCTTCGTTCGCGGCGGCTATCACGCCGAACTCGACGAGACGCGGGCGCTGCGCGACGAATCGCGAAAGGTCATCGCCGGGCTGGAGCGCTCGCTGATCGACGAGACTGGCATCCGCTCGCTGAAGATCCGGCACAACAATGTGCTTGGCTACTACATCGAGGTGACCGCCAATCACCATGCGACCATGACCGGTAGCGACGGCGCCAAGGCGCGCTTCATCCACCGGCAGACCATGGCCAACGCCATGCGCTTCACCACGACCGAACTTGCCGGACTTGAGACCAAGATCGCCAATGCCGCAGACCGGGCGCTCAGCATCGAGCTAGCCGCCTTCGACGCGCTGACGGCGGAAGCGGTCGGCGAGGCGGAAAAGATCCGCGCCGGCGCCGATGCGCTGGCCGTGCTCGACGTGTCGGCGGCACTCGCGCTTTTGTCGGAAAGCGAAGCCTGGTGCCGGCCGGTGGTGGATTCGAGCTTGGCTTTCGAGATTACGGGCGGGCGGCATCCGGTGGTCGAGCAGGCGCTGCGCCGCTCCGGCGAAGGCCCGTTCGTCGCCAACGACTGCGATTTGTCGCCGGAAGGCAGTGCCAGGAACGGCGCGATCTGGCTTTTGACCGGCCCCAACATGGGCGGCAAGTCGACGTTCCTGAGGCAGAACGCGCTGATCGCCATCCTGGCCCAGACCGGCTCCTTCGTGCCGGCGACATCGGCACATGTGGGCGTCGTCGACCGGCTGTTCTCGCGCGTCGGCGCCTCGGACGATCTGGCGCGCGGCCGCTCGACCTTCATGGTCGAGATGGTCGAGACGGCGGCGATCCTCAACCAGGCCGGGGAGCGCGCGCTGGTCATCCTCGACGAGATCGGCCGCGGCACCGCCACTTTCGACGGCCTGTCGATCGCCTGGGCGGCCGTCGAATACCTGCACGAGAAAAACCGCTGCCGGGCAATCTTCGCCACCCATTTCCACGAGATGACGTCGCTCGCCGGCAAGCTGGCGCGATTGCACAACGTCACCATGCGGGTCAAGGAATGGGAAAACGACGTCGTCTTCCTGCACGAGGTCGGCAAGGGTGCGGCCGACCGTTCCTACGGCGTGCAGGTGGCGCGGCTGGCCGGCCTGCCGGAGGCGGTGGTAGACCGGGCCAAGGAAGTGCTGCACCAGTTGGAGGAAGGCGAGGTTTCCGGCAAGACCAACCGGCTGGTGGACGACCTGCCGCTGTTTTCGGTGGCGGTGAAGCGGGAAGCGCCCAAGCCGGTGAAGAACGACGCGCTGGGCGCGGCGCTGGGCGAGATCAATCCTGACGAGATGACGCCAAGGGAGGCGCTGGAAGCGCTTTACCGGCTGAAGGGGCTGGCGGGCAAGTAGTCAGATCATCTCCAGGCCGCGCTTGCGCGTCGGCGGCGGGAAGGCGCGGTCGAGATCGGCGAGATCTTCGCCCGTAAGCTTGATGTCGAGCGCAGCAGCATTCTGGCGGACATGCTGCTGGCTGCTGGCTTTCGGAATGGCGATGACGCCCTCCTGGTGCATCACCCAGGCCAAGGCGATCTGTGCGGCCGTGGCGTTGTGGCGGGCGGCAATTGCGTCGAGCCGGGCGTTGCGCGCCAGCGCGCCCTGCTCGACCGGCGAATAGGCCATCAAAGGGATGCCGCGCTGCCGACTCCAGGGGGCGAGATCGAATTCGAGGCCACGCCGGACCAGATTATAGAGCACCTGGTTTGTCTGGACGTTGCCGCCATCTGGCAAGCCGACCAGTTCTTCCATCTCGTCGGCGTCGAAATTGCTGACGCCCCAGTGGCGGATCTTGCCGTCCTCTTTCAAGGCCTCGAAGGCCGCGACCGTCTCGATCAACGGCACGCCGCCGGGCCAATGCAGCAAATAAAGATCGATGCGGTCGGTGCGCAGGTGTTTCAGGCTGTTTTCGCAGGCGCGCTGCACGCCCTCGCGCGAAGCGTTTGATGGTAGAACCTTTGAAACCAGGAAGGTCTCGTCCCGGCGCCCGGCAATAGCCTCGGCCACCACCTCCTCGGCGCGGCCGCCGGCATACATTTCAGCGGTGTCGATCAGTGTTATGCCGAGGTCGAGGCCGAGCTTGAGAGCATTCACTTCATCGGTGCGGCGGCTGATATCCTCACCCATCTTCCATGTCCCCTGACCAAGCACCTGAACGGCTTCGCCAGAGGGCAATCTGGTGGTTCTGATGATCGATGGCATGGCAGGCTCCAGTGGGGCCGGATCGCATCACAGGCTGGGCGAGAAATCCAGAGGCGCTCTCGATTGCCGTGGCGATTGCCTGAAGCTTACTTCACCGGGTGGGCGGCGAGCCATGCCTGCATCTGCTTGATCTCGGCTTGCTGAGCGGCGATGACGCCTTCGGCGAGCTTGCGGATTTCCGGATCCTTGCCATTGGCAAGCACGACCTTGGCCATGTCGATGGCACCTTGATGGTGCGGGATCATGCCCTTGACGAAATCGACGTCGGCATTGCCGGTGTACTCGGACGCCATCATGTCGGTGTGCATCTTGTCCATCGCCGCCTTGTAGCCTTCCGTCGAAGGGCTAGTCGCCGCGCCCGTCGCCATGGCGCCCATGTCGTGTTTCATCTCTTCGCTCTGCGCCGGAACGCTTTCGAGGAAGACGGCAACCAGCATTCCGGCCGCCATCAGCAAAAGCACGATTTTCTTAGCCAAGGTCATTCCTGGTCTCCTGTTGATTGGTTTTCGTATTTGGGGGCTTGGATCAGAGTTTCAATGTTCTGAGCCGCAGGGCGTTTGATATCACCGACACCGAGGACAGGCTCATCGCCGCCGCCGCCAGCATCGGCGACAACAGCGTGCCCGTGAGCGGATAGAGCACGCCGGCAGCGACCGGCACGCCAAGCACGTTGTAGAGGAAGGCAAAGAACAGGTTCTGGCGGATGTTGCGGATCGTCGCCTGGGCCAGCGTGCGGGCCCGCACGATGCCATTGAGGTCGCCCTTGACCAAGGTGATGCCGGCGCTTTCGACGGCGACATCGGCGCCGGTGCCCATGGCGATGCCGACATCGGCCGCGGCAAGCGCGGGTGCGTCGTTGACGCCGTCGCCGGCCATGGCGACGCCCGCGCCTTTTGCGCGCAATTCCTCAACGAGGCCCGCCTTCTGTTCCGGCAACAGGCCGGCGCGAACCTCGTCGATGCCGAGGCTCCTGGCAATGGCGTTGGCCGTACGCTCATTGTCGCCGGTCGCCATGATGATCCTCAGGCCGCTGCCATGCAGCGCCTTGATCGCCTCGGCGGTGGTCGCCTTGACCGGATCGGCGACAGCGACAATGCCGCCCAGTTTCTTGCCGACGGCGACGAACATCGCCGTCTTGCCTTCCGCCTGCAGCGTCTCGGCCTGAGCCGAGATGGATGCGGTGTCGATGCCGATATCGGCCATCATCGCGGCATTACCGAGCGCGACCTTCTTTCCCGATACGGTGCCGGAGACGCCCTTGCCGGTGACCGCCTCGAAGCCGCTGGCATCGGCGACGGCTATGCCGCGCGTAGCGGCGCCTTCGACGATGGCTTCGGCCAGCGGATGCTCCGACCCCTTCTCCAGGCCTGCGGCAAGCGCCAGCAATTCGTCTTCGGAAAAGCCCTTTGCCGCAACGACATCGGTTAGTTTCGGCCGGCCTTCGGTCAGCGTACCCGTCTTGTCGACAATCAGCGTGTCGACGGAGGCGAAGCGTTCGAGTGCCGCGGCTTCCTTGATCAGTACACCGGCGTGCGCCCCACGCCCGGTGGCTGTCATGATCGACATCGGCGTGGCGAGGCCGAGCGCACAGGGGCAAGCGATGATCAGCACCGACACCGCCGAGACGATGGCAAAGATCAGGCTGGGCTCGGGTCCAAACATGGCCCAGGCGCCGAAAGCGGCAATCGCGATGAGGACGACGGCCGGGACAAAGTAGAAGGAAACGCGATCGGCCAACCCCTGAATCGGGGCGCGCGAGCGTTGCGCCTTGGCGACGAGCTCGACGATGCGCGCCAGCGTCGTCTCGGAGCCGATCCGCTCGGCGCGCATGATCAGCGAACCGTTCTTGTTGAGCGTGCCGCCGGTCAAGGCATCGCCTTCAGTCTTTTCGACCGGCAACGGCTCGCCCGTGATCATCGATTCGTCTATCGAGGAACGGCCCTCCAGCACGATGCCGTCGACCGGCACCGCGTCGCCGGGACGAATGCGCAGGCGATCGCCGGCCTTGACCGCGTCAAGCGGCACATCGCTTTCGGAACCGTCGGCAGCGATCAGCCGCGCGGTCTTCGGCGCGAGATCGAGCAAAGCACGGATTGCCGAGCCGGTTTTTTCACGCGCACGCAGCTCCAATACCTGGCCGAGGAAGACCAGCGCGACGATGACGGCGGCAGCCTCGAAATAGACCGGCACGGCACCGCCATGGCCGCGGAACTGATGCGGAAAAATGTCCGGAAACAGCGCGGCGATGACGCTGTAGAGATAGGCAGCACCTACCCCTAGGGAGATGAGGGTCCACATGTTGGGGCTGCGGTTGAGGATCGAATCCCAGCCGCGATGAAAGAAAGGCAGCGCCGCCCACAGCACGACGGGACTGGCCAGTGCCAGCTCCAGCCAGACCATCGGCCGCTCATCGATAAAGGCTTGGAACGTCAGGCCGAGCATCGGCGCCATGGCGACGATCAGCAACGGCACGGACAGTGCGGCACTGACCCAGAACCGCCTGGTGAAATCGACCAGTTCGGGATTTGGCCCTTCATCGCCTGTCGGCACGCCCATCGGCTCCAGCGCCATGCCGCAGATCGGGCAGGAGCCGGGCTTGTCGCGGATGATTTCAGGGTGCATCGGGCAGGTGTATTGCGTGCCCTTGGGCATCGCCTGGGGCGCCGGCCTGTCGCCTAGATATTTTTGCGGCTCCGCTTCGAATTTCGCCTGGCAGCCGGCGGAGCAGAAGTAGAAGCCACGGCCTTCGTGGCGGACGAAGTGCCTGGCTGTCGCACGATCGACGCTCATGCCGCAGACCGGATCGGTGGCAGTCAGGAATTTTTCCGGCTCGGCGACGAACTTCGTGCGGCAGCCTTGACTGCAGAAATGATAGAGGTGGCCATCATGCCCGGGGGGGGGGGGGGGGGGGGCGGGGGGGGGCGGGGGGCGGGGGCGCGGGCGGGCGGGGGCCGCGCGGCGGGGGGGCGGGGGGGGCGGGGGGTGGGCGCCCGCGCGGCCGCCGGGGCGCGTGGGGTG